>NZ_JBEXGX010000001.1:0-270969 GCF_040607495.1 Streptomyces sp. NPDC005281
CTCCGGGCGCTTCCCTTCGGTCTTGCGTTTCCGACTCTATCAGACCGTTTCCGTATCCGATTTCCTCGGTGCTTTCCAGGTAATTCGCTTTCGCGTTTCCCTTTCCGGCGAGTCCGACTCTATCAGATCCTTTCGGGCCTGATTTCCTCGGTGCTTTCAAGGTAATCCGCTCTCGCGTTCCCCTTTTCAGCGACTCCGACTTTATCAGAATCTGTGGGCCGGATTGACCGGCGACCATTTCTGAATCATCAGGAGGGGCTTCTTCTGAATCGACGTGTCGATTGCTTTGAGAAGCGAGCCGACTCTAACCGCCGCCACCGGACGTGTCCAGTTCTAGGCAACTGTTCGAATCTACCTCCCCGAGCGACCCGTGTCAACGAGTTTTCTGGGGTAACGAGAAGGCTAGCAGGTCAGCGGGGGTGCGCGCACATCAGGCGGCCGTCGGGAGAGTGGCGCTGCGCTCGGATGCCGAGACGTCACCGGTCTCGCCGGAGCGTGCCGCGCGACCGCCGAGGACATATACGTACGTGAGAAAGGCCAGCTCAGCGCCGATTCCGATGCCGATGCGGGCCCACGTCGGGAGGCCCGACGGCGTGACGAAGCCTTCGATGGCGCCTGAGACGAAGAGGATCAGCGCCAGACCGATTGCCATCCCCAGCGCGGCGCGGCCCTCTTCAGCGAGTGCCGTCCGGCGGGATCGGGGGCCCGGGTCGATCACGGTCCAGCCCAGCTTCAGTCCCGTGCCCGCGGCGACGAAGACGGCGGTCAGTTCCAGCAGGCCGTGCGGGAGGACGAGCCCGAGGAAGGTGTCGAGACGGCCGGCCGATGACATCAGGCCGATGCCGACGCCCAGGTTGAGCATGTTCTCGAAGAGGATCCAGAGGACCGGCAGGCCCAGGAAGACACCCAGTACCAGGCACATGGCCGCGGCCTCGGCGTTGTTCGTCCACACCTGAGCCGCGAACGCTGCTGCGGGATGGCTGGAGTAGTAGGTCTCGTACTCACCGCCGGGACGAGTGAGGGAACGCAGTTCACCGGGGGCGGCGATCGCGGCCTGGACCTCGGGATGGGTGCCGATCCACCACCCGAGGAGAGCGGCTATCGCCGTGGACAGGAGCGCCGTGGGCACCCACCAGTGTCGGGAGCGATAGACGGCCGCGGGGAATCCGTGCGTCAGGAATCGGGTGACGTCACGCCAGGAGGCCCGGCGGGTGCCCGTCACGGCACTACGCGCGCGTGCCACGAGCTGGCTGAGGCGCCCGGTCAGCTGGGGATCCGGGGCACTGGATTGGATCAGCGAGAGATGGGTTGCGGTTCGCTGGTACAGGGTGACGAGCTCATCGGCCTCCGCCCCGTTCAGACGGCGCTGACGGCGCAGCAGGGCGTCGAGTCTGTCCCACTCGGCACGGTGGGCGGAGACGAAGACGTCGAGGTCCATCGGTTTGCCTGCTCCTCGCTGCGCAACGGGGGCCCATCATGGATGTCAGCTTGTCCTACTGGGGCGCGATGTGCCCTCAGCTTGGCAGACTGGCGGTTGTCGGGGCAGGTCAGGGGAAGGGCGGCGGGCGTGAGTGAGCTGGTGACGGGCGAGGCAGTGGCACTGGAGCTGCGGCCCGCGAAACTGCCGAGCCGGGCGCTTGCCGTGCTGCTCGACCTGGCCGTGGCGGTGGTGGTCTACATCGTCGTGACCATCGGTCTGGTCGCCGCGACTGCCGCGCTGGACGACGCGGCTCAGATCGCCGTCTCGATCGCGAGCTTCCTGCTGGTTCTGGTCGGTGGTCCGATCGCCGTCGAGACGCTCAGTCATGGCCGCTCTCTGGGGAAACTGGCGTGCGGGCTGCGGGTGGTGCGGGACGACGGCGGTCCGATCCGCTTCCGGCACGCTCTGGTGCGCGGTGCCGTGGGGGTGGTCGAGATTCTGATGACGTTCGGGATCGTCGCGTGCATCGCCTCGCTGGTGTCGGAGCGCGGGCGGCGGCTCGGTGACGTGTTCGCGGGGACCCTTGTCGTGCGGGAGCGGATTCCCGAGGGGCGTATGCCGTACGTTCCCGCGCCGCCGCCCTGGCTGGCGGGGCGGTTCGCGGAGCTCGATCTGTCCGCCGTACCGGACGGACTGTGGCTGGCCGTCCGCCAGTACCTGACGCGGATGCGGCAGCTGGATCCGCAGATCGGTGGGGCGATGGCGGAACGGCTCGCCGTGGATCTCGCCGCTCGTACCGGAACTCCCGCGCCGCAAGGGGTGCCGGCGGGCGCGTATCTGGCGGCTGTCGTGCACGAGCGCCAGACCCGGGAGGCCCGTCGGACCTTCGGTGCCGCGACTGGCGGTTTCACGTCCCCGGTACCCGGCGGTCATCCCTTCGCCCAGCCGAGCCCTCCCCCCGGCTACCCGTTCCAGCCCGGCGCCCCTGTCGGCCACCCGTTCCGGCCCAGCTCTCCCGCCGGCCACACCCACCAGCCCGGCGCTCCCGACGGCCACTCCTTCCACCCGGCGCCCGGCGTTCCCGCCGCCCCGCCGGTCCCCGCCGGGTATCCGGACGCGGCTCAGCAGGCCGTGGCGCCGCAGCCGTCCTCGCCGTGGGTCGGCCCGGCCGGCGCGGGCGAGCAGGCGGGACAGGGCGAACGTCCGTCGACCGGCTTCGCGCCGCCCGCCTAGCCGGCCTCGCCGTCGGCTCGGCTCCGGATCAGCGGCCGCTGCGGCTGCGGCTGCGGCTGCGGCTGCGAACGGACCGGCACCGCCGTCAGGTGGGCCGTCAGGTGAACACCGACGGGGGTGATTCGAGGTGCTCCAGTTCGATGCCGGGGGCCGCGAGCACCACGTCTCCCGCGAGGTGCACGGCGTGCTGTTCACCGGTGTCCAGCGCTGTGACCTGGTATTCGTCCACGGTCAGCGGACCGTTGTCAGTGGCGTGCGTTTCGCTTGCGATCAAGGCCCAGGACTGGTCGAGGGTGCGCGGGGCGAGGACCGGGTCGGTGAAGGCGACGAGGCGGACACGGGTCGCGGCAGGGGTGGCGGAAGGGGTGAGGCGAAGGAGGCGGGCGGTGGCGACGAGGAAGGCGGGGGAGGTACCGGTGAAGGCGTGGGCGGGCACATTGCCTTCGGTGGCCTCGGTCCCGGTGGGGTCGGTGCGGACCCAGGTCACACCGTCGAGGGCGGCGCCCTTCACCTGCCAGCCCGCCGCGTGCAGTTCGAGGCGGATGGGGCGGCCCAGATCGTCGAGGGCGAGATCGACGGAGCCGGTGACCGTCGCCGTTCCGGGCTCGGGGAGACCGTCCGGCGCGGTGCCGGACGGGGTGGTGAGCTGGGAGACATAGCGCCAGCCGGAGGGGCCGGGCGCGCAGTGGAAGTGTTCGTCGGCGAGAGGGGTGTGATCGTGCGGATCATGGAGCGAATAGCGGCCGCGGGGCATGGGCGTTCAGGTCCTCATCGGGGACAGGCCCCCGCCGGGACGGCGAGGGCCTGCTGACATCCGGACGCCGAGCGGTGGTACCGCTGCTCGGCGGGTGTGCTCAGTAGCGGTAGTGGTCCGACTTGTACGGGCCCTCGACCTCGACACCGATGTACGAGGCCTGCTCGGGGCGCAGCGTCGTCAGCTTCACGCCGAGCGCGTCGAGGTGGAGACGGGCGACCTTCTCGTCGAGGTGCTTGGGCAGCACGTAGACGTCGGTCGGGTACTCCTCGGGCTTGGTGAACAGCTCGATCTGGGCCAGGGTCTGGTCCGCGAACGAGTTGGACATCACGAAGGACGGGTGGCCGGTCGCGTTGCCCAGGTTCAGCAGGCGGCCCTCCGACAGAAGGATGAGCACCTTGCCGTCGGGGAACTTCCAGGTGTGGACCTGCGGCTTGACCTCGTCCTTGACGATGCCGGGGATCTTCGCGAGGCCGGCCATGTCGATCTCGTTGTCGAAGTGACCGATGTTGCCGACGATCGCCTGGTGCTTCATCTTGGCCATGTCCGAGGCCATGATGATGTCCTTGTTGCCCGTCGTGGTGACGAAGATGTCGGCCTTGTCGATGACCTCGTCGAGGGTCGTGACCTGGTAGCCGTCCATCGCCGCCTGAAGGGCGCAGATCGGGTCGATCTCGGTGATGATCACTCGGGCGCCCTGGCCGCGCAGGGACTCCGCGCAGCCCTTGCCCACGTCGCCGTAGCCGCAGACGACGGCGGTCTTGCCGCCGATCAGGGTGTCGGTGGCGCGGTTGATGCCGTCGATCAGGGAGTGGCGGCAGCCGTACTTGTTGTCGAACTTCGACTTGGTGACGGCGTCGTTGACGTTGATCGCCGGGAACAGGAGGGTGCCGTCGCGGTACATCTCGTACAGGCGGTGGACGCCGGTCGTGGTCTCCTCGGTCACGCCGCGGATCTCCGAGGCGAGCTGGGTCCACTTCTGCGAACCGTTGGTGATCGTGCGGTTGAGGAGTTCGAGGATGACGCGGTGCTCGTCGTTCTCGGCGGTGTCGACCGAGGGGACCTTGCCGTCCTTCTCGTACTGGACACCGTTGTGGACGAGGAGGGTGGCGTCACCGCCGTCGTCCAGGATCATGTTCGGGCCGCCGGTGGGGGTGTTCGGCCAGGTCAGCGCCTGCTCCGTGCACCACCAGTACTCCTCCAGGGTCTCGCCCTTCCAGGCGAAGACCGGGACGCCCTGGGGGTTCTCCGGCGTGCCGTTCGGGCCGACCGCGATGGCGGCGGCTGCGTGGTCCTGGGTGGAGAAGATGTTGCAGGAGGCCCAGCGGACATCGGCACCCAGGGCGACCAGGGTCTCGATGAGGACGGCGGTCTGCACCGTCATGTGCAGGGAGCCGGTGACGCGGGCGCCCGCGAGGGGCTGCGTCTCGGCGTACTCCTTGCGGATCGACATCAGGCCGGGCATCTCGTGCTCGGCGAGGATGATCTCCTTGCGGCCGAAGTCGGCCAGGGAGAGGTCGGCGACCTTGAAGTCCTGTCGGTTGTCGACAGTCGTCATGACGAGCTGCTCCTCGGTATAGGGGCGAGGTGGATAGGGCTGTTCTGCGCGGCGTCGGCACGAACGCGTACCCGACGGGGCATAGACATGCCTCGGCAGGACACGGATGTGCCCGGTGCGCGCAGCGCAGTCCGTCGGAGGCCCTCTCTCCCTCGGCCGGTCCGCGGTGGGACCGCCCGACCGCCATCAGCAGCGACGTCTGGCTCAGTCACCAAGCTACACCGGTGGGCGTGTCCCTCCCCAGTCCGCCTCTGGACGCGAGGGGGTCCTTCGGCCTGAGCGGAGAAGCTCGATGGAGATGCTGGACGGAGGGGCGGCGCGGGAGACGGGCGGAAGTTCGGGGGAAGTTCAGGGGAAGCGCGGACGGGATCGACCTGGCCGGACCTGGAGAAACGGCCTCGGGGCCCGCCCGAGATCTCGGGCGGGCCCCGAGGCCGTACGAGCGAAGGGTGGGTGGTGTCAGTGGTCGGCCGGCGACGGTGTCGGCCCGCCGGGGGTGGCGGCGGGGTCCGGGCCCTTGGCCGCCGCGGCGTCGCTGTAGATGTCCGGCTCCAGGTAGATCACCCGGGCGATCGGGACGGCGGCGCGGATGCGGGCCTCGGCGGCGTCGATCGCCCTGGCCACCTGGGCGGCCGTGTCGTCGTGCTGGACGGCGATCTTCGCGGCGACCAGCAGTTCCTCGGGACCGAGGTGGAGCGTGCGCATGTGGATGATGCCGGTGACGGTGGCGCCGTCGACCATCGCCGCCTCGATCTTCGCAGTGTCCTCCGGGCCCGCCGACTCGCCGAGCAGGAGCGACTTGGTCTCGGCGGCGAGTACCAGGGCGATCATGATGAGCAGGACACCGATGCAGACCGTGCCGATGCCGTCCCAGACGCCGTCGTCCGTGAGGAGCGCGAGGCCGACGCCGCCGAGCGCGAGGACGAGACCGATGAGCGCGCCGAAGTCCTCCAGGAGGACGACCGGCAGCTCGGGGGCCTTGGCGCGGCGGATGAACTGGGACCAGGAGTGCGAGCCGCGCAGCTCGTTGGACTCCTTGATGGCCGTACGGAACGAGAAGCCCTCGGCGACGATCGCGAACAGCAGGACGCCGACCGGCCAGTACCAGTGCTCGATCTGGTGCGGGTGCTTGATCTTCTCGTAGCCCTCGTAGACGGCGAACATGCCACCGACCGAGAACAGGACGATCGAGACGAGGAAGGCGTAGATGTAGCGCTCGCGGCCGTAACCGAACGGGTGTTGCGGGGTCGCCTCGCGCTGGGCCTTCTTGCCGCCGATCAGGAGCAGGGCCTGGTTGCCGGAGTCGGCGAGCGAGTGGACGCCCTCGGCGAGCATCGAGGAGGAGCCGCTGAACGCGAACGCCACGAACTTCGATACCGCGATCGCGAGGTTGGCGCCGAGTGCCGCCACGATCGCTTTGGTGCCGCCTGAAGCGCTCATCTGCTCCTGCTGTCCCTTCGTACGCCGTCCGGACCCCGTTCGTACCCTCGTACCCCCGGTCCGGGCTTTGCCCGCCCTTTGCGGTGGGCCATTCTTGCAGCCCGGTCCGGGGGCGACGCGCCTCAGGTCGGTGCAGTCGTCCCGTCAGGCGACCACTGTCGCACGGAAGATCGTGCCGGACCCGGACACTTCGGCCTTTTCGCCGGCCGGTACGAACACCGAGGTGCCGGGGGTCAGGTCGATGCCGTCGGCTCGTACGGAACCCGAGGTGCAGAGCAGGATCTGCGGGGTCTCGCGGGTGAGGTCGCGCGGAACGGCGCCCTCGGCGACGACGTAACGGGAGAGGCGGAACTCGTCGATGGGCGTCGCGTAGACCTCTTCGCCGTCGGGGGACGCCTCGGGGCGCAGGACACCGGGGTCGCCCGCCTCGAACCGGACCACGCGCAGGAGTTCGGGGACGTCGACGTGCTTGGGCGTAAGACCGCAGCGCAGGACGTTGTCGCTGTTGGCCATGATCTCGACGCCGAGGCCGTTCAGGTACGCGTGCGGGATGCCCGCGCCGAGGAACAGTGCCTCGCCGGGCTGGAGCCTGACGTGGTTCAGGAGCATCGCGGCGATGACGCCGGGGTCGCCCGGGAAGTGGTGGGCGAGACCGGCGTACGGGGCGTAGTCGCCGCCGAGGCGGGCGCAGGCCTCCGTGGTCTCGGCGACCGTACGGGCCATGTCCTCGGGGTCGGCGCTCAGCACGGCCGTGAGGACCTCGCGCAGCGCCGCCTCCTCCGGGTGGGCGCGCAGCAGGTCGACGTAGGGCTTCAGGGAGTCGACGCCGAGGGCGGCGAGGAGTTCGGCGGTCTCCTCGGGGGCGCGGAAGCCGCACAGGCCGTCGAACTCGGTGAGCGCGCAGATCAGTTCGGGCTTGTGGTTGGCGTCCTTGTAGTTGCGGTGCGGGGCGTCGATCGGGACACTCCTGCTCTCCTCGTCCTCGTAGCCCTCCCGCGCCTGTTCGAGGTCGGGGTGCACCTGGACGGAGAGCGGGGCGCCGGCGGCGAGGAGCTTCAGCAGGAACGGGAGCCCGGGGCCGAACCTGGCGACGGCGGCGCGGCCGAGTTCCTTGTCCGGGTCCTCGGCGATCACCTCGTTGAGCGGACCGCGCACTGTGCGCGAGGGCGCGCCCGGGTGGGCGCCCATCCACATCTCCGCCTGCGGTTCGCCGGTCGGCTCCACACCGAGCAGCCGGGGAATGGCGGTGGTCGAGCCCCAGGCGTACGGGCGGACGGTGTTGTCGAGGCGGTCCATCGGTGTCTTCGTCTCCATACGTGCGCGGCGCGGCCCGCTCCGTGCGGGCGCTGTCGGGAAGCGTGGTGTCAGCGGTGCCGGTCGCGGGGTCCGGCGGCGGGCGCCGGGCGCGAGCTCCCGCCCAAGATCAGGCCCCCGAAGCGAGCGCCAGGTAAACGGCGGCGAAATCCGTGATGGCGATCAGTTCGGCGAGGGTCTCCAGTTCGCCGCCCTCCTCGGGTTCGAGTTCGCTGATCGCGGTGTCGTGGCTGAGGGCGAGTTCGCGGGCGGCGGGGGCGGCACTGATCCCGCCGATGGGACGGTCGCGGAGCAGCACCACGCGCGCGTGCAGCGCCTGCGCCTCCGCGACCCGGTCCCGGAAGAAGTCCTCGGGGTCCGCGCCGGCGGCGAGCGCGCCCGCGAGCAGCACGCTGTGCGAGGCGAGCGCCTCGGGGAGTTCGGCGGTGAGCGCGGGGCGGCCCGCGAGTTCGGCGAGCGCGGCGGTGAAGCGGCGGCCGGCCGGGCCCGCCGAGGTGCCCTCCGTCCAGATCACCGGGAGCGCGTCGGCCAGTTCGACGGCGAGCGTCTTGGCCGGGTTGCTGTAGGCCGCGATGGCGGGACCGCAGCGCTCGGCGACGCGGTCGAGGCGGTCGGCGACCTTCTGGAGCGCCTGCGGCGGGGCCGAGACCAGGCCGGTGCGGTCGAGGAGGGCGAGCAGCGGTGTGAGCAGCGCCCAGAGCACGCCGGGTGCCGAGGCGCCCAGGGGTTGTTCGTGGTCGTGCGGGGCGGTGGCCATGGGGACGAAGAGGCCGTGGCTGGCCTGCACCCACTCGGCGAGGAGGGAACCTGCGGGGGCGACGGCGGCGACGGTGCTGCCGCGCCGGTAGGCCTGCTCGATGAGCAGTTCCAGGCCGGGTTCGCTGCCGTCGGGCGTGGCGACCAGCAGGAGGTCGACGGGGCCCGCCCAGCCGGGCAGGTCCCAGCGCAGGGCGCCGCCGGCGGGGGCGACGCCCGTGGGACTGATCCGGGTGAGGGGGCAGCTCGCTCCGGCGAGGGTGCCGAGCAGTTCGGCGACGCCGGTGGCGGCCATGCCGGGGCCCGCGATCATGACGGCGCGCGGGCGGCCGTCCGGATTCAGCTCGGAGATGCCGGCCTCGGTGGCGTGCCGGACCGCGGTGCGCACCCGGGCGCCGGCCTCGGCGGCGCCGCGGAGCAGGGCCCGCCGGTCGGCCCGGGTGAGCGCGTCGGGATCGTCGAGGAGCGATTCGTCGAGCATGGGGTCGGTAGCCTCCGATCGCCGGGGGGCGCTTGCGCGTGAGCCGCCGGGGTCGCTTGCACGGGGTCGCTCGCGCGAGGTGCCGAGCGGCGCTTTGTCGGACCGGGTGCCGGCCGGGATGTGCGCCGGCCGCCGATCGGGACGGCCTCGCCGCCGTCGTCCGTGCGGCGGTGCCGTCGCTCGTCGTCGGGTGTCGTGGCTCGTCGTGGCTCGTTCTCGTGCCTGCCACGCCGTCGGCGTGCCCGCGGGCGGGGCGCCGCCGCCGGCGCCTCGCGTGCGGCGGTCGCGGTGCCACCGTGCGCGAGGCGGACGCGTCGGTTACGCGGGGCGCCGGGCCTCGTCGACCAGGAGTACGGGGATACCGTCGCGGACCGGGTAGGCGAGGCCGCACTCCGCTCCCGTGCAGATCAGCTCGGTGTCCTGCTCCTCCAGAGGGGCATGGCAGGCCGGGCAGGCGAGGATCTCCAGGAGGCCGGCTTCGAGCGGCATGGGGTGTCCTTCCGAAACGGTGGATGCGGCCTGGTCAGGGTACCGCTGCGGGAAGCCGGGTGCCGGGGCGCGCCCACGGTTCGTAGGCGCGCGAAGCGGGTACGTCGGCCTCCGCGGCCGGCACCCCCGTGGGCACCCACGTCGGCACTCCCGTGGGCACCGCCGTGGACGCCCCCGTGGGCACTCCCGTCGGCGCCCGCGTCCGTCCTCTCGTGACCGCGTCCGGCCGACCATGCCGGTCAGACCGGCCGGGCCAACCGGACCGAGCAAGCCCGTCAGGGCGGTCAGGCCGGCCAGGCCGAGCGACCCGGTCAGGCCGAGCAAGCCGGTCAGGGCGACCATGCCGATCAGGCCGACGTGGCTGTGTGCGACGGGATCGGCGGGCCGGAGGTCGCGGGTGCCGGGCCGACCCGGCCCGCCCGGCGGGGCTCAGGCTCTGATGATGTTCAGTACCTCGTCCCGGATCCTTGCCATCGTCGCCTCGTCGCGGGCCTCGGCGTTGAGGCGGAGGAGGGGCTCGGTGTTGGAGGGGCGGACGTTGAACCACGCGTCCTCGAGGGTGACCGTCAGGCCGTCGAGCTCGTCGAGGACGACACCCTCGCGGCCCTCGTAGGCGGTCCTGACGGCGGCGAGGCGGGCCGCCTGGTCGTCGACCTCGGAGTTGATCTCGCCTGAGCCCACGTAGCGGTCGTACTCCGCGACGAGCCCGGAGAGCGGGCCGTCCTGGCCACCGAGGGCGGCGAGGACGTGGAGGGCGGCCAGCATGCCGGTGTCGGCGTTCCAGAAGTCGCGGAAGTAGTAGTGCGCGGAGTGCTCGCCGCCGAAGATCGCGCCCACGGCGGCCATCTCGGCCTTGATGAAGGAGTGGCCGACCCGGGTGCGGACCGGCGTGCCGCCGTGCTCGCGGACGACCTCCGGGACGGACCAGGAGGTGATGAGGTTGTGGATGACCGTGCCGCCGCCGTTCCTGGCCAGTTCGCGGGCGGCGACCAGCGCGGTGATCGCGGACGGGGAGACGGGCTCGCCCCGCTCGTCCACGACGAAGCAGCGGTCGGCGTCTCCGTCGAAGGCGAGGCCGAGGTCGGCGCCCTCCTCGCGGACGCGCTTCCGGAGGTCCACGATGTTCGCCGGGTCGAGCGGGTTGGCCTCGTGGTTCGGGAAGGTGCCGTCCAGTTCGAAGTACATCGGGACGAGTTCCAGCGGCAGACCGGAGAACACGGTCGGCACCGTGTGTCCGCCCATGCCGTTGCCCGCGTCGACGACGACCTTCAGGGGGCGGATCGAGGTCAGGTCGACGAGCGAGCGGAGGTACGCCGCGTAGTCGTCCAACGTGTCCCGCCGCGTGATCGTTCCGGGCGTGGCGTCCGAGGCGGGGGCGCCGGAGTCGAGCCAGGTCTCGGCGAGCCGGCGGATCTCGGCGAGGCCGGTGTCCTGGCCGACGGGGGCCGCGCCGGCCCGGCACATCTTGATGCCGTTGTACTGGGCGGGGTTGTGCGAGGCGGTGAACATGGCGCCGGGCAGGCCGAGCGCGCCCGAGGCGTAGTAGAGCTGGTCCGTGGAGCACAGGCCGATCTCGGTGACGTCGACCCCGTGGGCCGCCGCGCCGCGCGCGAAGGCGCGGGACAGACCGGGGGACGAGGGCCGCATGTCGTGCCCGATCACGATGGCGTCCGCTCCGGTCACCTGGACGAAGGCGGCGCCGAACAGCTCGGCGAGCGGCTCGTCCCACTGGTCCGGGACCACCCCGCGTACGTCGTACGCCTTCACGAGCTGCGACAGATCAGCAGTCACGGCCAACCCTCCAGGAGTCCACTTCGGTCACCCCAAACTACCCGTCCGGCCGACGGCGGGCGGTGCCCCGGCCCGGGCGGGGCGCGTCCCTGCTCAGGGCGGCATCCGGAAGAGGTCCGACGAGCTCCGGGCGTACGGGGCGCGGGCGCGCGCGAGTTCGCGGTGCGGGTGCCGCTCCCCGAGTTCCCCGCCGTGCCCGTGCGGTACGGCGACGAGGACGACGACGCCCGCGAACGAGGCTTCGGTGCGGGCGAGTTGGGCCGAGGCCCGGTTCGAGGCGGCGAACTGGACTGCGGCGAGGGCGACTCCGCGGGCGGCGGCCGGGTGCCCGGGATACCGAAGTGCCGGGTGTGCGGGCCGCCATCCGGTACACCGGGCGGTGTTGACGGTGGTCCACAGGTTGGGGAGGAGGCCGGGCCCGGCGTCCTGAGCGGCGCTGGAGAACTGCCCGGGCCGGGGCATGCCGTGGGTGAGGCGGGCGGCCGGCGAGGCCGTCACAGGGCCAGTCGGGCGCGCCGGGGTTTCGATGGACAGGCAGGGCGGGCGGCGGGGAGAGCGTGGCGTGGAGAACCGCGTGCGGGCGCTGGAGCGCCGCTCAGTTGTCGGGCGAGCGCAGGATCCGCAGGTGGCCGCGGCGCGCGACCTCCATCGGGTCCACCGAGCGGGCGCTGCCGCCGGCCTCCGTCGCGCGCTTTTGCGGACGGGCCGCCTCGCGCACAGCGTTCGCCAGGGCCTCCAGATCGTCGCCGCTGGGACGCGCGGGACCGGAGGAGTCGGCGAGGCGGACGACCTCCCAGCCGCGCGGCGCGGTGAGGCGCTCGGCGTGCTGGGCGCACAGGTCGTAGCAGTGGGGTTCGGCGTAGGTGGCGAGCGGGCCGAGGACCGCGGTCGAGTCGGCGTAGACGTACGTCAGCGTCGCGACGGCGGGACGGCCGCAAGCGGTGCGCGAACAGCGACGTACAAGGCTCACGATGTTGGACGGTACCGCACTCTTGAGCGGGCCGCGACGACTCTCCCCCAGGTCATCCCACCGTGTCGTCCTGTGAGACGCCCCACACGGTCTCCGGGGCATCGGACCCTGACCTGGGGCGACATCGGGTGCCGGGATACCGAACACACCTGAATCCGGTCACCACTTGGTGCGAATCATGTCAATTGCCATGTCAGATACGGTCTTGGAGAGATACGGAATCGAGCTGAATCCTGACCGGAACGGCCATCGGGCGCCATCCGGAAGACAGGCCGTACCGGCGGCCGGCAGTCCGCCCGCCCGTGGGCGACCGGCGCGTGGGGCCGGGCGGCCGGGCCGGGCGGGGACTACTCTTCGTCAGTGATGGACAACCCCGTACCACCCCGCGCCGCAGCAGCCGGTCCCCGTCGACGTGACCGTCACGGCAGGGGCATGCGCGGCCCCGTGGCGCCGCCCCAGGTACCGCTCGCGGCGAGCCGTGCCGAGGTCTTCGCCGACCTCGTGCAGGACTCCGTGGAACGGCTGGAGCGACGCTGGCCGCAGCTCGCGGACATCGACTTCATGGTCATCGAAGTCCCGCGCCTGGAACGCTCGGGCGAGGGCTGGAGCGACGAGGCCGTGCCGCTGGGCGGCACGATCGCGGCGCGCGAGGGGCATCCGGCGCGCGTGGTCGTCTACCGCCGCCCGATCGAGATCCGCACCAAGGGACGCGACGAGCGCGCCGCCCTGGTGCACGAGGTCGTCGTGGAACAGGTCGCGGAACTGCTGGGCCTGACGCCGGAGACGGTCGACCCGCGCTACGACGAGGAGTGAGAGCGGCCCCTCGCGGGGCCGCCCCTGCCAGGGCCGTCAGTGCCGTTCGGACCGGGTGGCTGCGGACCGGGTGCCGGTCGGAACCGGTGCCGGTCGGACCCGGTGCCGGTCCGGATCCGGATCACCGGGCCCTGATCACTGCTTGAGCAGCACCGAGAGGTCCTGTTCGGCGTTCGGCACCGAGACCGTCCCGCGGTCGTCCGGGAGGTTCTGGATGGTGAAGCCGGCGACGCCCTCCTGGGTCGCCGAGAGCATCCGGGAGGCGTAGACCGGGCCCCCGGAGACCGTCTCGACGGTGAGGGCGTACGTGCCCTTGAGACCGCTCGGGACGGGTGCCTCGACGTTCTGGGTGGTCCCGCCCTTGATGGTGAACGTCTTCGAGACGGCCGTACCGCCCCCGCTGCCCGCGGACGCGGTGACCTTGACCGTGGCTCCCCCGCCGGGCGCGGTCACGGCGAGCGTGGACCCCTTGGCGGTGTTGTCGGCGACCGTCGCGCGAGCACCGATCGGAGCGGTGGCCGGGATGAACGCGGTCTCCTGGCCGGCGCCCTTGCCGCGCACCACCCGCAGGGCGGCGACGACCGGCACGGACGTGCCGGTGGGGGTGAGCACCAGGGAGCCCGCCTCGCCCCGGGTGACGTCCCCGAGGTCGACGGCGGAGGTCATGCCGGCCTTCACGTGCAGCGTCTCGTTGCCCGCCGGGGTGATGGTCCCCGAGGGGGAGGCGAGCCGGACCTTCAGGTCGGCGTCCGTGTCACCCGGCGCGAAGACGACCAGGCGCACGGAGGTGGCGTCCTTGGGGATGCCCGGCATGACGAGACTGTCCGCCGGGTCGGTGGAGGCGGCCAGCCAGTCGCCGCCGTTCTTGGCGTCCAGTGCCTGTACGGCGGCCCCGACCCGGCCGCTGCGGACCTTCACGTGCACGGTGAGGTCGTTCTGCGGATCGCCGGCGAGCGTGTTCAGCAGGATCGGTTCGCTGGCGTGCGCCTGGACCGTGATCCCGTCGGCCACCGTGGACTTGAGGGTGCCGTCCTTGCCGTACAGATCGATGTCGACGACCGCCGCCGCGTCGTCCGGGTTCGTCAGGTGCACATAATCGGTGCGCTGGGCCGCGGTGCTGGCGCCCGGGAACCAGAACTCGGTGTCGGGCGCGGTGCAGTTGGTGCCGAGCAGGCCTCGTCCGGCGCCCGCGGCGACCTCGGTGGTCTCCTGGACCGTCCAGCCGGGCGCGAACTTGCCCGACGCGAGGCCGACGAGCGCGGGAGCGTCGGCGCCCGAGATGTCGCCGGCCGCCGGTTTGCCTGGCTCCTTGGGCTGGACGACGGGCTTGGCGGACTTGGCCGTCTTGGTGCCGCTCTTCTTGCCGCCGGCCGAGCCGGTCCCGTCGGCCGACTCCTGGGTGGCGGACTGGAGTTGAGCCTTTCCGCCGGAGCTCGCGCCCTCCACGACGGGCGTGAAGGACGTGTACACGGTGTCCGCGATGTCGGAGGTGCTCGGCTGCGGGCACAGCAGGCTGGTCCGCTCCACGGGCAGCCGCGCCGCCGCGGCGGCCGTGCTGCTGCCGGTGGTGCCGGGCGGCTTGAGGGTCGCGAACCCGGTGACGGCGGCGAGCGCGGTCGCAGCGGCGATCAGGGACAGGGTGGTGCGGTTCACTGATGGCTCCCGTCGGGGCGCTCACTGTCGTTGCCGTGCGGCCGCGTGGGGTCGTACGCCGGGTCGTAGCCCTGCTCGCCCGTCTCGTAGCCCTGGCCCCGGGAATCGAAGGGTCTGCCGTTCGCGTCGTAGCCCTGGCCGTAGTTCTGGTCGTACGCCGCCGTGCCTCCGTAGGCGTACGGGTCGTACTGGCCGCCCTGGTAGGCATCCGGCTGGTAGGGCTGCTCGTAGGTCTCCGCCGGGTACCCCGGCCGACCCTCGTACCGCTCGCCGCCGTAGGTGTCGTACTCGGCGTTCGCGTAGCTCGGGCTGTCCCATTCGCCGTACGACTGCTGATGCGGGACGGAGACGGCCGGGACCTCCTGGTCCTCGTCCTCGTCCTCGCCCGTGCCGACGGGGAACCCGCCGTCGAGGTCCGGGTCCTCGTCCTGCTGCCCGGACTCCGCCTCGGCCTCGGCCTGGGCGCGCAGACGGCGGGCACGACGGCCGTCGCCGGTCATGTCCTCCGCGGTCACGGGCTGCTGCTCCTCCTCGGGGAGGTCGTCGTCGACGTCCCGGCGCCGCCCGGGGAGGGCGAGCACCACGAGCACGAGGGCGAGGGCACCCTGGGCCCACAGCCAGGCCGTGTGGCTCAGGGGCGCGTCGAAGGTGATGTCCAGCCTGCCGCCTCCGGCGGGCAGCTGGAACCCCTGGGCCCAGCCGTCGACCGTGGTACGGGTGAGCGGCCTGCCGTCCAGGGCCGCCGTCCAGCCGGGGTCGGCGCTGTCGGCCAGGCGCAGGACGCGGCCGTCGGAGCCGGTGGGAATCGTGGTGTGCACCTCGACAGGGCCGGCGGCGATGGCCTCAGGGGCGCCGGACGCGGGAACGATCGCGGCACGTGAGACCTGCTGGTCGACGCGCCACAGGGCGCTGCCGTCCTGCTGGCTCAGCCGGGACAGGCCCGTGGTGGCGTCCAGGACGCGGCTCACCTCGCGCGGCGCGCCCTTGCGGACCAGGACGTAGCGCACGGCGAAGCCGCCGAGTTCGTCGGCCTGGTCGGCGCCGGACCCCGCCACGAGGTTGGCGACGACCTTGTCGAGCTTCTTGTTCTCCCCGCCCGTCGAGGCGAGTTCGGCGTCCCCGAGACGGGCGCCGGAGCCTCGGACGAGGACGTAGCCGACCTTGGCGGCCGAAGGGCTGTCGAGGACGAGGGTGCGGGCCTGGTCGCGGGTGCCGCTCTCCTCGGCGACGAACGCGGGCACCTGCACCGGGTCGCGGCGCTCCACGGGCCCATCGGCGCCGCGGATGATCCATCCGGCGGCGACGAGCAGCGGACCCGCGGCGCAGGCGAAGGCGATGAGCGCGGCCACCGGCTGACGCCAGCCGAAGCTCTGCTCGGCCACGCGCGCGCGTGCCCCGTCGGAGCCGACGGCGGCGGCGGCGAGCAGCGCGAGGCCGTACACGAGGGTCGCGGGTCCCGCCCAGGTGGAGCGGTTGGACAGGGCGGCGAAGACGAGTGCCACGACGGCGATGACCCAGGCGGTCCGGATCCCCGCCTGGCGCTCGGAGCGCAGCAGGGCGGCGAGCGCGGCGAGCACGATGCCGAAGAGCATCAGTCCGCTGACGGTGCCGGGCCCGCCGGGGCCGGCGCTGAGCAGGTCGAGCGCGGAGGCCGCGCCGGTGCCGTAGTCCAGGCCGGCCTGCTTGAAGAAGCCGAACGGCAGCAGGGTCAGCGACCAGGGGGCGAGGACCAGCAGCGGAGTGCCGAGCTGGGCCAGGAATCGCAGGCCGTAGGCGGGGATCTCCCTGCGGCGCACCACGAGGAGAGCGACGCCGAGGACCAGCGCGATGGGCCACACGATCGGGGTGAAGGCCGTGGTGAAGGTCAGCAGCAGGGCGTACGCCCAGGTCGCGCGCCAGCTGCCGCGGGACCGGGAGCCGTTCGCGAGGCCGCTCGCCGCGATGCCCGCGCGCGCGATGAGCGGCAGCAGGATCGCGAGGACGGCGGTGCCGATGCGGCCGCCGGCGAGCGCGCCGGTGGCGGCGGGCAGGAAGGCGTAGGCGACGGACGCCCAGGCGCGCAGGAGGCGGGACTCGACCAGGGGGCGCGAGGCGAAGTACGCAGCGAAGCCGGCCAGCGGCACGGATCCGACGAGGAGGACGGTGACCGCGAGCCCGGCGGAGCCGAGGAGCACGGAGGCCAGCAGCGCGACGAGCGCGAGGTAGGGCGGGGCGGACCCGGTGGAGCCCGCGCCGACCGGATGCCAGCCGTCGAGGTAACGCGCCCACAGTTCGGAGGCGTCGGCCGGGGCGGGCAGCAGCGCGCCGCCCGCGAGGGCCCCGCCGCCGAGCAGCTGACGGCACGCGAGGAGCGAGACGAACAGGAGCACCAGGAAGAGCATCGGGCCGGGGTTGCGCGCGATGCGCTTGATCCGGGAGAACTGCTCGATCTCCAGGAAGTCTCCGTCGTCACCGCCGGGGCCGGACTCGACGGCGCCTCCGTGGCGTCCGGCGCCCGTGGTGAGCTCGGCGTCGGAGCCGCTCGTCAGATTGCCGGCGAACTGCTCGAAGGTGGCCCGCACGGTGGCGCCCGGGGGCGGGAAGAGGGGGCGCAGCTCGCCCTTGTCGACCTGCGGGCGGCCTCGCCTGTTCCGCCCGGCGATGATCCGCTCGGGGCGCAGCAGGACGCTGAGGAGGCCGCGGATCTCGTCGACGGCCTGTCCGGGGACCTTGCCCACGAGGTACGCGACCGTGCGGACAAGGGTGCCGAGGACGAGGCGGATCAGGATCCAGGGGAGCTGCGCGGTACGGGCGTTGACGAGGAGGGTGTAGACGGCGCCCGCTTTGTCGACCCTGTGCGGGGACGCGGCGGTGCGGCCCACGCAGTCGACGGCGCGGCGCTCGCGGGAGGACGCCTCGGCGTGCCGTACGACGGCTTCGGGGGCGACGAGGACCCGGTGGCCCGCGGCCTGGGCCCGCCAGCACAGGTCGACGTCGTCGCGCATGAGGGGCAGCCGGCGGTCGAAGCCGCCGAGCTCCTCGAAGACCTCGCGGCGGATGAGCATTCCGGCAGTGGACACGGACAGGACGGGGTGGACGTGGTCGTGCTGTCCCTGGTCCTGCTCGCGTCGGTCCAGACCGGTCCAGCGGCGGCCCGAGTTGGCGATGGTGACGCCGACTTCGAGGAGCGCTCTGCGGTCGTACCAGCCGCGGAGCTTGGGGCCGACGACGGCCACGTCCTGGCCGAGCTCCTGCTCGTTCTCCACGACGCGCAGCATCTGCGCCAGGGCGTCGGGCTCCGGGGCGCTGTCGTCGTGCAGCAGCCAGAGCCACTGCTCGGGCTCGCCGTGCGGGAGGTCGGGCAGGTCGTAGGTGTCGTCGCGCCAGCTGCGGGTGACGGGGTCCCAGCCGCTCGGACGCTTGAGGTAGGGCAGGTCGTCCGGGGTCAGCTCGGGGGCGGTGCGCGACACCTCCTCGACGGCCTGGCCGAAGCCGGTGCGCCGGGCCAGGTGCAGCACGCGGTCGGCGCCGAGCGCCTCGGTGAGCAGCTGGGCGGATTCGTCCGCGCTGCCGGTGTCGGCCGCCACCGCGTTCTGCACGGGGCGGTCCTGGCCGAGCAGCCCGGCGAGCGCCTGCGGCAGCCAGCGGGCGCCGTCGTGGGAGACGAGCACCGCGGTCACTACATGGCGCGGGAACTCAGGGGCGGCAGCGGCGTCGTTACTGGCTGCCGAAAGGCTGTGCACGGACATCGAGGTACGGGCCCCGGTTCGATGGACTGCGGTGGACGTCTGTGTCCGGCGGGGACAGCGGGACGTCTCGGACGAGGGCCCACACTAACGGCTGGGAATGACGGCGGCCCGCCGCCTGTGGATAACCCACGTGCGACGGGCCGTTCCTTACGTAAGAGTGTGTGCCGTTTGGTCGGTGGCACCCGCGGGTGCGGACCGGTGTTCCGAGTCCGCTTCTCCGCGCGACCGCTTTCAGACGGCGGCCTTCTTCAGACGGCGCCGTTCCCGTTCGGACAGACCGCCCCAGATGCCGAACCGTTCGTCGTTGGCGAGCGCGTATTCGAGGCACTCGGAGCGGACCTCGCAGGCGAGGCAGACCTTCTTGGCCTCGCGGGTGGAGCCGCCCTTCTCCGGGAAGAACGACTCGGGGTCGGTCTGGGCGCACAGCGCGCGCTCCTGCCAGCCGAGTTCCTCGTCCGCGTCGTCGACCAGCAGTTGCTGCACCAGCTCGGTCATGTGCGCCCCTCGTCTGTCTTTCGCGTCCCCGTGATGCTGCCGTCACCGATTCCGGCTGAACGACACGAGTGAAATTACAAGTGTGCCGATCCGGGCCAGTCAAGCCGAGATCTGCTATTGGGCCCCTTATTCACTCTGCGGAACCAAGGCTATGCGGAAAGTGTTCAAATCGGCATAAACCCTGACAGCCCAAGAGGTCCAGGTCAGACGCCCGCCCCTCACAGAGGAGGACGACCAGGCGTTCGATCTCGTTCCGCCGCAGACCCCGATGCGAATCGGATCACATTTGGATCACGGGTCCGCGGTGAGGTTTGTTCACCCGGTTGTGCGCCATGTGTCCGGGGAGCCCACTGAACAAACCTTTCGCCTGCCAGATGAACCGGATGAGGTGAAACATCTTCCACATACCGGACATGCAGTTGACAGTCGAGGTGTGAACCGGTGTTCTTGTGGGCATGTTCGCGCACTTGGCACTCACCTCGACCCGCACCGCGGAGTCCCTCGGTGCTGCCCGCGCGCGCTGTAGCTGTTGTTGCTGTTCCAGCTGTTGAGCCCTACCGCGCTCCGGCTGCCTCGCCGCCACTGAGGCGAATCCCCGCCCCTCACCGGGGCCACCGCCCGCACCAGGGCTCTCCCCGCTCCCCAGGGCGGAATCCCCGCTCGCGACCCGGGCGGAAACGGCCAGCGACACCCCAGCACTCACCCGCCGAGGAACCACCGCATCCATGAACAGCGACAGCGACCTCCAGATCGCCGGCGACATCCTCGAAGTCCCGCACCTGCTCCAGCCGCCGCGCGAACACCCCTCCACCGTGGCCGAGTTCGCCGGCCTGGCGCGCTCCATCGCCGCCGACCGCTCCCAGTGGGAACACCTCGTCCGCTACGACGCCGCCTCGCGCTGGTACCACCGGCTGCGCACGGGACCCGGCTACGAGGTGTGGCTCCTGTCCTGGGTGCCCGGGCAGGGCAGTGGACCGCACGACCACGGCGGCTCCTCCGGCGTACTGACCGTCCTGGACGGCGCGCTGACCGAGCACACCGAGCGGGGCACGCGCGCCCTGGGCTCCGGCGCACAGCGGGTGTTCGCGCCCGGCTACGTCCACGAGGTCGTCAACGACTCGCTCGAACCGGCCGTCAGCCTGCACGTCTATTACCCGGGTCTCACCGAGATGCCGATGCACTCCGCACGTTGCGCGGTCGCCGAAACCGTGTGACGCGTTCGCTCCGTCGAGCGGCCTGCGGTCACCGGGGTCCCGTAACCGGCTGACACGTTGTCGTAGCCGCCTGCGAGACTGAACCCCATGCGCATTGTGGTTCTGGCAGGCGGCATCGGTGGTGCACGGTTCCTGCGTGGTCTCCAGCGGGCCGTGCCGGACGCGGACATCACGGTCATCGGCAACACCGGCGACGACATCCACCTCTTCGGGCTGAAGGTCTGCCCGGACCTCGACACGGTGATGTACACGCTCGGCGGCGGCATCAACGAGGAGCAGGGCTGGGGGCGGGCCGACGAGACCTTCCGCCTGAAGGAGGAGCTCGCGGCGTACGGAATCGGACCCGAGTGGTTCGGGCTCGGCGACCGCGACTTCGCGACGCACATCGTGCGGACGCAGATGATCGGCGCGGGCTATCCGCTCAGCGCCGTCACGGAGGCGCTGTGCGACCGGTGGAAGCCGGGCGTGCGCCTCATCCCCATGTCCGACGACCGTGTCGAGACCCATGTCGCCGTCACGCTGCCGGAGGGCGACCCCGCCGGGGCCGCGGGCGAGCGCAAGGTGATCCATTTCCAGGAGTACTGGGTCCGGCTGCGGGCCTCCGTGCCGGCCGAGGCGATCGTGCCGGTCGGCGCCGAGCAGGCGAAGCCCGCTCCCGGGGTGCTGGAGGCCATCGCGGAGGCGGACGTCATCCTCTTCCCGCCGTCCAACCCCGTGGTCTCCGTCGGCACCATCCTCGCCGTGCCCGGCATCCGCGAGGCCATCGCCGAGGCGGGCGTCCCGGTCGTCGGCCTCTCCCCCATCGTCGGTGACGCGCCCGTGCGCGGCATGGCCGACAAGGTCCTGGCCGCGGTGGGCGTCGAGTCCACCGCCGCCGCGGTCGCCGAGCACTACGGCTCGGGCCTCCTGGACGGCTGGCTCGTCGACACGGTCGACGCCTCTGCCGTGGAGCGCGTCGAGACGGCCGGCATCCGCTGCCGGGCCGTACCGCTGATGATGTCCGACCTCGACGCGACGGCACGGATGGCGCGGGAAGCGCTGGCCCTGGCGGAGGAGGTGCGGACGTCGTGAGCATCCTGGACACGGCGGGGCCCGGCGACGCGGAGCACGCGGGAGGACATGCCGGCGGGGAGCACCGGGAGCGGCCGTACGGCACGGGCTACCGGGTCTGGGCGCTGGACGGGCTTCCCGAGGTACGGCCGGGGGACGACCTGGCGAAGCTCCTCGCGGCAGCCGAGCCCGGACTCGTGGACGGGGACGTGCTGCTCGTCACCTCCAAGATCGTGTCGAAGGCCGAGGGGCGGATCGTCGAGGCCGCCGACCGGGAGGCCGCCATCGACGCCGAGACCGTCCGGGTCGTGGCGCGGCGCGGCGCGCTGCGGATCGTCGAGAACCGGCAGGGTCTCGTGATGGCGGCCGCCGGGGTCGACGCCTCCAACACCCCCGCCGGGACCGTGCTGTTGCTGCCCGAGGACCCCGACGCCTCCGCGCGGGCGATCCGCGCGGGGCTGCGGGACGCCCTCGGGGTCGACGTCGGCGTCGTGATCACGGACACGTTCGGGCGGCCCTGGCGCACCGGGCTCACCGACGTCGCCATCGGCGCCGCGGGCGTCCAGGTGCTGGACGACCTGCGCGGTCTCACCGACGCGCACGGCAATCCGCTGAGCGCGACCGTCGTCGCGACGGCCGACGAGCTCGCCGCCGCCGGTGACCTGGTCAAGGGCAAGTCCTCCGGGCTGCCCGTCGCCGTGGTGCGCGGGCTGGCGCACCTCGTGGCCGAGGGGGACGGCACGGGGGCGCGGGCGATGGTGCGCGACGCGCGTGACGACATGTTCCGTCTCGGCACCTCGGAGGCCGTACGAGAGGCCGTGACCCAGCGGCGTACGGTACGGGCCTTCACCGACGAGCCCGTCGACCCCGGCGCCGTACGCCGTGCGGTCGCGGCGGCGGTGACCGCGCCCGCGCCGCACCACACCACGCCCTGGCGGTTCGTGCTCCTGGAGTCGGAGGAGTCGCGGACTCGGCTGCTCGACGCCATGCGGGACGCCTGGATCGCGGATCTGCGGCGCGACGGCAAGAGCGAGGAGTCCATCGCCAAGCGGGTCCGCCGGGGTGACGTGCTGCGCGCCGCGCCGTACCTCGTGGTGCCGTGTCTGGTCATGGACGGGTCGCACACGTACGGCGACGCACGGCGGGACGGCGCCGAGCGCGAGATGTTCGTGGTCGCCACCGGGGCTGGCGTGCAGAACTTCCTGGTCGCGCTGGCCGGTGAGCGGCTGGGCTCCGCGTGGGTGTCGTCGACGATGTTCTGCCGTGACGTCGTACGCGAGGCGCTGGAGCTGCCGGACGACTGGGACCCGATGGGGGCCGTGGCCGTCGGACACGCGGCGGAGGAGCCGAGAACCCGGCCCGAGCGGGAGGCGGCGGCCTTCATCGCCGTGCGGTGATCGGGCGGGGGCGCCTTTGCGGGCGGTGGTGGGTGCCCTTGCGTCGGTCGTGAGCGCTGCTCGGCCTGGCGGGGGCGCCTTTCCCGTCGGTCGCGGGTGACCTTGCGCCGGTCGTGAGCGCTGCTCCGGGCGGGCGGGGCGCCCTTCCGTCGGTCGTGGGGTGCCCTTGGGTCGGTCGCGGGCGCTGCTTCGACCGGGCGGGGGCCCTTCCCGCGCATGCGCGCTGGTTGGGGTGGGGTGTGGGTGTTCGGGGCTGGTGGGGTGGGGGGAGCGCCTACTCTCGTAGGACAGCCCGCGCATCTCTAGGACCTGACTCTTGTCTGGACGTTTCGCTCCCCGACCGACGCGTACGACCGTGCGCGGCGGGCATGTCGCGGTGCCCGGCGGTGTGCCGGGTGCGGTGCCCCGCCAGACGGCAGGGCCCGGACACGTCCGCACCTGGACGCCCGACGGGCCGCTCGATCTCGGGCTCGTGCTCGGGCCGCTGCGGCGCGGACCGGGCGATCCGACGTTCCGTACGACGTCCGACGGTTCCGTGTGGCGCACCAGCCGTACGCCCGCCGGGCCCGGAACACTGCGGGTCTCTCCGCACGGCGGAGCGGCCCGGGGCGAGGCCTGGGGGCCCGGCGCCGAATGGCTCCTCGACCGGCTCCCCGAGCTGCTCGGCGCCGCCGACGATCCCGGCGCCTTCGAGCCACGGCACCGGCTGGTCGCGCTCGCCCGGCACCGGCGGCCCGGTCTGAGGCTGGTGCGGACCGGGCTCGTGATGGAGTCCCTGATCCCGTCCGTCCTGGAGCAGAAGGTCACCACCGACGAGGCGGTCCGGGCGTGGCGGCTGCTCGTCCGGAAGTTCGGGGAGCCCGCGCCGGGGCCCGCTCCCGAGCGGATGTTCGTCATGCCGGCGCCCCGGACCTGGGCCCTGATCCCGTCCTGGGAGTGGCACCGGGCCGGGGTCGACGACAAGCGGGCCGGCACGATCCTGCGGGCCGTTCGGGTCGCGGCGCGGCTGGAGGAGGCCGTCGGGTTCGAGCCCGTACAGGCGCGGCGGCGGCTGGAGCTGGTGTCCGGTATCGGGCCGTGGACCTCCGCGGAGGTCGTGCAGCGCAGTCATGGTTCGGCGGATTCCGTGACCGTCGGGGATCTGCATCTGCCGGGGATCGTGGGGTACGCGCTGGCCGGGGACCGGGACGCGGACGACTCCGTCATGCTGGAGTTGCTGGAGCCCTATGCGGGGCAGCGGCATCGGGCCGCTCGGCTGATTCTGCTGGCGGGGCGGACGCCGCCTCGGCGGGTGCCGAAGATGCCTCGTACGGATATCGGGCTGCTCTAGCCTGGCGTCTCGCCTTCCCGGTGCCTCGCCCGGCCTTGTCTTACGCCCGACCCCGTCTTGCGCCCGCCACGTCCGTGTCCGCCACGTCCGTGTCCGTCGGCCGTTCCTCCGCGCGGACTGGATTTCGCCCCCTCCGCCCCTGCCCGTCCCGTACCTGGGGCTCCGCCCCAGACCCCGCTCCTCAAACGCCGGAGGGGCTGAAATCTGCCCCTCGGCCGAAAGGATCCGCCGGAGGGGCGGGGCTTGCCCCTCCGGCGGGGGGAGTTACTGGTCCGACGAGAAGCGGAGCGTTGCTGCTGGGATCCGGGCGTCGCACCAGACTCGTACTCCGTCGCGGAGTTCGTTGTCGGGGCCGACGACCGCGCCGTCGCCGATGACCGTGCCGGTCAGGACGGTGCGTTCGCCGATGCGGGCGCCGGCTCCGACGAAGGAGTCGGTGACGACGGCTCCGGGCTCGACGACCGCGCCGGCCAGGACGGTGCTGCCGGTGATCCGGGCGCCCTCGCCGATGCGGGCGCCCTCGCCGATCACCGTGCCGCCGGTGAGCTTGGCGTCGGGTGCCACCGTGGCCGTGGGCAGGACCAGGCGGTCGCCGCAGCGGCCGGGGACGGCGGGCGACGGAGCCCGGCCGAGCACCAGGTCGGCCGAGCCGCGGACGAAGGCCTGAGGGGTGCCCAGGTCCAGCCAGTAGGTGGAGTCCACCATGCCCTGGAGGTGGGCCCCGGTGGCCAGGAGCTCCGGGAAGGTCTCGCGCTCGACCGAGACCGGGCGGCCCGCGGGGATCGTGTCGATGACCGAGCGGCGGAAGACGTACGCCCCCGCGTTGATCTGGTCGGTGACGATCTCCTCTGGGCTCTGCGGCTTCTCGAGGAAGGCGGTGACGCGCCCGGTGGCGTCGGTGGGGACCAGGCCGAAGGCGCGGGGGTCCTCCACACGGGTGAGGTGGAGGGAGACGTCCGCGCCGGTCGTCTCGTGGGTCGTCACCAGCGCCGGGATGTCCAGGCCCGTGAGGATGTCGCCGTTGAAGATCAGGACCGGGTCGTCGGGGCCCGAGCGCAGCCGGGACGCCACGTTGCGGATGGCGCCGCCGGTGCCCAGCGGCTCCTCCTCGGTGACGTACTCGATGTGGAGGCCCAGCGAGGAGCCGTCGCCGAAGTAGGGCTCGAAGACCTCGGCGAGGTAGGAGGTCGCCAGCACGATGTGCTCGACGCCCGCCGCGCGCGCCCGCGCCAGCTGGTGCGTGAGAAAGGGGACCCCGGCCGCCGGAACCATCGGCTTGGGCGTGCGCACCGTGAGCGGGCGCAGCCGGGTGCCTCTGCCGCCGACCAGGAGGATCGCTTCTGTCACCTGTCGTCTCTGCTTCCTGCCGGGACCGGCCGAACTGTCTTTCGGCCGGCCAGTGTATGCAGACCGTTCGGTGGCGCCCTCGATGGCCGTGCGGTGTCCTTCGACGGGCCTCCGCCATGACTTCGGGTGATCCCTGCCGGCCCGGCCGATCCGCCGCCGGCCGGGCCGTCGCGGGTGACTGTCCGGCGTCTAGCGGCCCTGGTAGCGGGCCGCCGTCGTCCTGGCCGTGCCGAGCTTGCCGTAGAGAAGCCGTCCGGGGCACTCCGTGGCGAATCCGTCCCGATGGCCGGAGATCACATTCAGTCGTACGTTCTTTCCTTTTCGGTAGAGATTGCCACCGGCCGACTTCAGGTATGTCTTGCCACGCGGATCGGCACCGTACAGACCGAGTTTCCATGCCGTGAGGCGGGAGATGGCCTTGAGCGTGGCGTCGGTCGGCTTCGTGGTGCCGAAACTGCCGATCACGGCGATGCCCATGCTGTTCGTGTTGAAGCCGCGGGTGTGGGCGCCCATGACCGCCTTTGCGACGCCTCCGGCCCGGCCCTCGTAGATGTTCCCGCATTTGTCGACGAGGAAGTTGTAGCCGATGTCACGCCAGCCGCTGCTCACCACGTGATAGCGGTAGATACTGCGGATGACCGAAGGCGCCTGCGAGCAGCTGTACTTGTTGCCCGACGCCGTGTGGTGCACGAAGGCCGCCTTGACCGATTTCGTGTAGAGGAAGCCGCGCTCGCGCAGATTCTCGTTCGCGCCCCAGCCTCGGCGCGTGATGATGCTGGGCCGCGGGCCGATGTACGGCGCCATGCGCATCTGGGCCGTGCCGTCGGGGAAGTACGTACGCTCCGTCTCCTCCCGGGAGAGCGCGGGGATCCTGGTGGCCGCCGTGCCGCCCTCGCCCTCCGGTACGCCCGCGTGCACGCTCCTGGCGCGCAGGCCCGAGGGTGCTCCCCCGGCCCGTCCGGCCGTCCGGGCGTCCGGGGCCGGGGGATCTCCACCGGGATCGACGAGTTCGAGGCGCAGGCCGCCGGGCAGCGGCGCGGCCGCCGGGACGGCCGCGCGTCTTTCCTCGGGGTCCTTAGGAGTGCCCTCCTCCAGGCCGTCGGCCGCCGCCCTCGCCGTCCGCTCCGCCTCGACGCGGACTTCGACACCGTCGGAGTCCCCCACCCACAGGGGGGCGGTGGAACCGTGGACCCGGTGCGAGGCGCTCTCGGCGGTGTCCGGGTCGGGGGCGTGCTCGTCGTTGTGGGTCTCGACGTCCTGCCAGCGCGACCAGTCGCCGGTGCCGGTGGCACGGGTGCGGACCTGGACCCGGCCGTTCAGCTCACTGGCCGGGTCGTCCCAGATCACGCCGACCAGGGAGAAGGGCCGTACGTTCCGGCGGGCGAGGCCCTGCGTCTGTGCGCTCGGGCCGAGGGAGCGTCTGCGGGTGAGCGGGACGAGGGCCAGGGACTGGGTGCTGCCGGGGGCGGCGGCCTCCGACGTCACCGTCGACGGCCCGGCCTGGGCCGGGGTGGCGGGCAGGGCGAGCGGAAGGGCGAGAGCTGCCGCGCAGCTGACGCCGACCGAGGAAGCAAGGAATCCACGCATGCTCCTGATCCTGAACATAGTCATACATATCTGTCCATCGCGGAATTGACGGGCCGTCGGGACCCGCTCCGCCGAACCGGTGGTGCGCTCGATCCGTCCCGCGCGGCGCCCCCGCGTACGCTTGCGCGCGTGAAAGCCACCGACCGCACCCCTGCCGACCTGCTGCGATCCGCGCTCTCCGAGGACCCCGCGCGTCCTTTGGTGACCTTCTACGACGACGAGACGGGCGAACGGGTCGAATTGTCCGTGGCCACCTTCGCCAATTGGGTGGCCAAGACCGCCAACCTGCTCCAGGGCGAGATGTCCGCCGAGCCGGGCGAGCGGGTCGCGCTGCTGCTGCCCGCGCACTGGCAGACGGCGGTGTGGCTGCTCGCCTGCTCCTCGGTGGGAGTCGTCGCGGATCTGGGCGGCGACCCGTCGGCCGCGGACCACGTCGTCGCGGGCCCCGGCCGGTTCGACGCCGGGCTCGCCTGTTCCGGTGAGCGGATCGCCCTCTCGCTCGCGCCGCTCGGCCGGCGCTTCCCGACGCCGCCCGCGGGTTACGCCGACTACGCCGTCGAGGTGCCCAGCCAGGGCGACCGTTTCGCGCCGTACGCGCCGGTCGACCCGGAGGAGCGGGCGCTGATCGTCGCCGGGGCCGCGTACACGGGCGCGGAGGTGGTGGAGCAGGCTCGCGCCGACGCCCCCGGGCTGGATCTGACGGGGCCCGGTTCACGCATCCTGTCGGCGCTCTCGTACGACACCTGGGAGGGTGTGGCCGCGGGTCTGTACGCGCCGCTCGCCACCGGCGGGTCCGTGGTGCTGTGCCGCAATCTCGGCCGGCTGGACGAGGACGCGCTCGCCCGGCGGATCGAGAGTGAACGGGTGACCGCGACGGCTCGCTAGGGCCTGCCCGGCGGTTCGCGTCGTCGCCCGAAGGGCGGCCCGGCGGCGTCAGGTGGCCCTGGTGCCGCGGCGGGAAACGGTCACCTGTCGCCCCTGGGGGCGTCTCGCAGGGCGCAGGGCGCGTCCCCCGTTCGGCCCATCACCGGCCCCCCTCGCCCGCCGCGCCGGGACATGGTCGTAGGAGCAGTCCGACATGCTCGTACGCCATGAGGGGTGGTGGTCCCGACGTGAGCGACACCGCGGGCACGCCCTCCGGGGGCCCCGGGGAACCCGGGCCGGGAGCGTCGCCCACCGGCGCCGGGTCCGTACGCCGGCGACGGCGCTGGCTGCGCCGGACGGCGACCGGGGTGGCCGTGGTGGTCGTGGGCGCGGTGGCGGTCGGCTGGGCCGCGTACGTGAAGCTGAACGGGAACATCACGGCCGACAACGACGCGGCGGCCGAGCTCGCCCGCTACGAGAAGGAACGGCCCACGGCGCTGGTCCGCGACGCGCAGAACATCCTGCTGATCGGGTCCGACTCGCGCTCGGGGGCCGGGAACAAGAAGTACGGCCACGACTCGGGGACGGAGCGCTCCGACACCACGATCCTGCTGCACCTCTCGGCGAACCGGCGCAGTGCGACCGCCATGTCACTGCCCCGCGACCTGATGGTGGACGTACCGGGCTGCCGGCGCCCCGGCGGGACCCGCACCCGCCCCATGTTCGCGATGTTCAACTACGCCTTCCAGGTGGGCGGTTCGGCCTGCACGATCCGTACCGTCGAGAAGCTCACGAACATCCGCGTCGACCATCACATGGTGGTGGACTTCCACGGCTTCAAGGACATGGTCGACGCGGTGGACGGCGTCGAGGTGTGCCTGAGGAAGCCGATCAACGACAAGGCGGCGAAGCTGAGGCTGCCCGCGGGCAAGGTGGTGCTCGACGGCGAGCAGGCGCTCGGCTATGTCCGCGCCCGCAAGAGCATCGGCAACGGCAGCGACACCGACCGCATGGACCGCCAGCAGAAGTTCCTCGGCGCACTGATCAGCAAGGTGCGCAGCGACGACGTCCTGCTCAACCCGGCGAAGCTGTATCCGGTGCTGGACGCGGCCACCTCGTCGCTCACCACCGACCCGGGGCTCGCGAGCCTGCGCGGCCTGTACGACCTGGCCCGCGGAATGCGCGACATCCCCACCGAGAACATCCAGTTCCTGACCGTGCCCCGGAGGTCCTACGTCCTCGACGCCAACCGCGATCAGCTCGTGGAGCCCGCGGCGGCCCGGCTCTTCGCGCGGCTGCGCGCGGACAGGCCCGTCGTCGTCACGAAGGAACCGCCGCGGCGGCCGGCCCAAGGGCAGTCGCCGCATTCCGTAAGTCTGTACGGGAACTCCTCGCCCGACTACGAAGAGGAGTCGAACGGCGACGGAATGTCGACGGCAATAGGCGTTGCCCTCCTCTCCGGTACACCCGATCCCGCTCCGACTTTCCGCGGGAACACGGCCGCGCAGGACGCCTGCGGGTAAAGCGCGCGCCAAGGCGGGGAACAGCTGAGCTAAGAAGTCTCGGAGAATGGGGCGGATTGCCCGGTTGTAGGGACATCGAATTTGTCACGGCCGTCGCTGGACGCTGAACTGGGCGGATAGTGTGAGCGATCCGGTGCACCCGGCCACGAGGTCCGTCCTGGGGGTCGAGCACTGTTTGACCGAGACCCGAGCGCCTTTTGAGGGGGAAAAGGCGCCGCGTGGCCCCGACGGAGGATTCAGACAACCGTGGACGCGCAAGGCCGTGGGCGGGCGGACGACATCGACCCCGCAGACCAATGGGTGCTCAACCCGAACACCGGTGAATACGAACTGCGACTGCCTCCTTCCGGAGCGCAATCGGGAGTGCCGCGACCGCGGAGGGGCGCACCCTCGGCGGCGGCACGCACCCGGAGCGCGCCGGGCCGGGACCGCGCGGCACCGGGCCGGGACCGTGACGCACCAGGACGGGACCGTGAGGCGCCAGGCCCCGATGTGCCGGGGCCGCGCCGCCGGCGCGCCGAGCCGCCGGAGCCTCTTCCGGGGCGGCGGCGCGGGCGCAACAAGCCGCCCAAGAAGTCGAAGACGAAGAAGATACTGCTCTGGACCGGCGGCACCATGGCGCTGGTCCTGGTGGCCGCCTCGGGCGCCGCGTACGCCTACCTCAAGCACCTCGAGGGCAACGTCACCACGACGGACGTCGGCAGTTCGGGCAAGAGCGGCTTCAGCAAGGACGAGGCGTTCAACCTCCTCATCATCGGCACCGACAAGCGCACCGGTGCGGGCAACACGGGATACGGCGACAAGAACAGCGTCGGGCACGCCGACACGAACATCCTGCTGCACGTCTCCAAGGACCGGACGAACGCGACCGCGCTGAGCATCCCGCGCGACCTCATCGTCAACATCCCCGAGTGCAGGACGAAGCGGGCGGACGGCACCGAGGAAGTCATCAAGGGCACGGACAACGTCCGTTTCAACACGAGCCTCGGCCAGGGCGACCGGAACCCGGGCTGCACGATGGACACCGTCAAGGCGGTCACCGGCATCAGCGTCGACCACTTCATGATGGCCGACTTCAACGCCGTCAAGACGCTGACCACCGCGGTCGGCGGTGTCGACGTGTGTCTCGCCAAGAACGTCGACGACGCCAACTCGCACCTCAAGCTCTCCGCCGGAAAGCACACCATCGCGGGCGAGCAGGCCCTCGCGTTCGTCCGCACCCGGCACAGCTTCGGCAACGCGGGCGACCTCGACCGCATCAAAGTGCAGCAGCAGTTCATCGGGTCCCTGATGCGCAAGATGAGCTCCAGCGACACCCTCACCAGCCCCACCAAGCTGATCAAACTGGCCGAGGCCGCCACCAAGGCACTCACCGTGGACACCGGCATCGGCAGCGTCAGCACGCTCAAGGACATGGCCCTGGAGCTGAAGAAGGTGCCGCCGAAGAACATCACCTTCACCACGGTTCCGGTGATCGACAACCCGGCCGAGAAGGTTCACGCCACCGTCGTGGTCAACCCGACGACGGCCCAGCCGGTCTTCGACGCCATCAAGAACGACGTCTCCTTCACCGCCGTGAAGCAGAAGGCCAAGAAGGCGAAGGCCGCGGAGGCCGCCCGGCTCAAGGGCTCCCGTTCCGCCGCGTCCGACATCCGCGTCGACATCTACAACGGCGGCGCCGAGGCGGGCTCCGCACAGGAAACTCTTAACTGGCTACAGAATGATGAGGGCGTGCTCAAGTCCAGCCAACTGGGCAACGCCGACACACCGCTGAGCAAGACGACCCTGGAGTACTCACCCGACCAGGCCGACCAGGCACGCAAGCTGGCGGATCTCATGGGGCTGTCGGGTTCGGCGATGAAGCCCGGCAAGAGCGAGAAGAACTCACAGGGGCTGCCCGCGATCGTGCTGACCCTGGGCAAGGACTTCAAGGGCGCCGGAGTGCCTTTGACCGCTGCGACGAAGGCGCCGGACGTGGAGAAGTCCACGGCGGACAAAACGGTGTGCGCGAAGTGACCTAACGGGTCCGTCAAGCGTCCTAGAGGACGCGAGCAGCGTCCGGCCGGGCTCGGATTCGTCCGGCCGGACGTTCGACGGACCCGTTTGTCAGGCGCAGGGTGGGGAGAGGCTGGGAGATGGCGCAAAGCAGTGTGCGTGGGGAGGGAGCACGACCACGTGTCCCGCGAGCCGGCGAACTGGGCTGGGACGACAGTATGTACGACGAGGGCGGTGAGTCCGTTCAGACGGCGGACCGCGCCCGCCCCGACGGTGACGGCGCTCGTCCGGCCGACGGCACGGCGCCGCCCGGCCCGCGGGACCGGGGTCCGCACGGCGGGGAAGACGACGGACGGCACACGGCCAAGGGCCGCCCCCGCCGCAGACGTCGAATACTTCGCTGGTCGGCGATGGTGCTCTCGGTCCTGATACTCGGCACCGCCGGTGCCGGCTACCTCTACTACCGGCACCTGAACGGCAACCTCAAGAAGGACGACCTGAACATCGGCGACGCGAAGGACCGCGCCGCCAGGTCGAAACCGAACGCGGCGGGCCAGACCCCGCTGAACATTCTCCTGATCGGCTCGGACGCCCGGAACTCCACCGAGAACCAGAAGCTCGGCGGCGCGAAGGACACCTTCGACACACCGCCCCGCGCGGACGTCCAGATGCTGCTCCACCTGTCCGCGGACCGCACCAACATGTCGGTCGTGAGCATGCCGCGCGACACCCTGCTCCAGATACCCAACTGCACCGACCCGAAAACCGGGAAGACCTACGCCGCGAGCACGTCGCTGACGATGACGAACGACTCGCTGGGCCGCGGCGGCCCCGGCTGCACGGTCGCGACCTGGGAGAAGATGACCGACATCCACATCGACCACTTCATCATGGTCGACTTCGCGGGTGTGGTCTCGATGGCCGACGCGATCGGTGGTGTCCCCGTGTGCGTGGACGCCAACGTCTACTCGCACACCTCCACCGGTCACGGTTCCGGGCTGAAGCTGGAGGAGGGCACGACGTCCGTCAAGGGCAAGCAGGCCCTGCAATGGCTGCGCACGCGGTACGGCTTCGAGGACGGCAGCGACATCGGCCGGACCAAGGCCCAGCACCAGTACATGAACTCGATGGTGCGCCAGCTGCGCGAGAACGCCACGCTGAGCAACCCGGGCAAGCTGCGCGGCCTCGCGGAGACGGCCACCAGCGCGCTGACCGTCGACCAGGGCCTGGGCACGGTCACCAAGCTCTACGACCTGAGCAACGAGCTGAAGAAGGTCCCGACCAAGCGCATCACCATGACCACCATGCCGTGGGTGTACTCCAGCGACGGCAACCGGGTGCTGCCCAAGCCGACCGACGCCGACAAGGTCTGGCGGCTGCTGCGCGAGGACATCGCGCTGGACGGCAAGGACAAGAAAAAGACCGCGGAGAAGACCTCGTCCGACCCGGCCGCAGCGGACGACAGGATCGCGGTGCAGGTGCAGAACGGCACCCGTACCGGCGTGCTGGCCCCGGTGCCCGGACGCGCGAGCGCGGTGAGCGCCCTGCTCGTCGGCAAGGGGTTCACGCAGTCGAAGGCCGACCCGTCGACGGCGACCACCGAGGCGACCACGGTGATCCGCTATCCGAGCGCCGATCTGGAGGGTGACGCCCTGCGGGTCGCCAAGGCCCTCGGGATGTCGACCCACGCGGTGGAGAAGTCCGCGGACGTCTCCGGGATCACGCTGATCGTCGGCGCCGACTGGCGCGACGGCACGACCTACAAGGCACCCGAGGACGACGACTCGACGCCCGCGTCCGCCAAGCTCGACAAGGGCTCGGACACCGGCGCCTGCATGCACGTCGACCCGGACTACACCTGGTCGTAGAACCGGCCGGCGGCAAACGGCGAGTCGGGCCCCTCTCGCATGCGAGAGGGGCCCGACTCGTCTACGGACAGGATCAGTTGGCGCCGCTGAGCACCGCGGGACGCCGGGACGCGATGACCTTCCTGGCCAGCGCCTTCGGGCTGGTGAGGAAGCCCCAGCCCCACGACATGTGCATCGTCGCGAGGGCGACGGGGATCTGGATCCTGGCCTTCGCCGGCAGCCCCTTGCCCGCGGGCAGCGAGCCGAGCCCTATCGCCGCGAGATAGCCGGCCGGGACGACGAAGCCCCAGGGGGTCAGCGCCACCCCGACGACCACACCGGCGGCGATCGCGCAGACGGCGGCCGGCGGGGCGAGGTAGCGCAGGTTGATGGAGCCCTCGTGGTAGCGGGCGACGACGTGCCGCCAGCGCCCGTAGTCCTTGTACTGCTTGGCCAGCGCCTTGACGGACGGGCGCGGCCGGTAGGAGACCTTCAGCTCGGGCGAGAACCAGATCAGTCCGCCGGCCTCACGGATGCGGAAGTTCAGCTCCCAGTCCTGGGCGCGGATGAACTCCTCGTTGTAGCCGCCCTGCTGCTCCAGCGCCTCGCGCCGGAACACCCCGAGAAACACGGTCTCGGCCGGGCCCGCCTCGCCGCCCGTGTGGAAGGCCGCGTTGCCCACGCCGATCTTCGACGTCATGGCGGCGGCGACGGCGTGCTCCCAGTCGTTCTCGCCCTCGGCGTGCATGATGCCGCCGACGTTCTGCGCGCCGGTCTCCTCCAGGAGCCGTACGGCGGTGGCGATGTAGTTCGGGGAGAGCATGCCGTGCCCGTCGACGCGCACGACGACGGGGTGCCGGGACGCCTTGATCGCGGCGTTCAGCGCCGCGGGCGTGCGGCCGGTCGGGTTCGGCACCGTATGGACCCTCGGGTCCTCACGGACGAGTTCGGCCGCGATCTCGTCGGTCCGGTCCGTGGAGGGACCGATGGCGATCACGACCTCCATCTCGCCGTCGTACTCCTGCGCCAGGATCGCTTGGACGGCCCCGCGCAGATGCCGCTCCTCGTTGAGGACGGGCATGATCACAGAAACGGCGGAGGACCGCACGTCAGACTTCTCGCTCATCGGAGCTCACGTTACCGCGAACGGGGGACACGGTCGCGCGCCGCCCGGCGTAAGGACCGGGCCGCAGATCGTATGGGCCTACCGTGCTCACGGATCCCCACGCCCAGCGGAACGCGGCTCGTCCGGCCCCGCGGAACGCTTCCCTCCCCCGTCCAGCCTCGCGGAGGTGTTCCCTTGCCCACGCCGCCCCGCTCCCCCGTCCGCCCTCAGCGCCCTCCGCAGCCGTCCCCCGCGCGAAGGCCCGTCCGGCGCTCCGACGGACGTCCCGTACGTCCCGTACGGCGCAGGAGGCCGCGCTGGGCCATGCGGGCGCTGACCACGGTCTCCGTGGTGGTCCTCGCCTCGGCGGGCATCGGGCACGCGGTGCTGAGCGGCCTGGACGCCGACATCGCCCGGGTCGACCCGTTCAAGGACATGAAGAACCGGCCCGAAGCCGGTCACGGCATGAATCTGCTGCTGGTCGGCACCGACGGCCGGGAGAAGATCACCGAGGCGGAGCGGCGGAAGTACCGGCTCGGCGGGGCACCCTGTCACTGCACCGACACCGTCATGATCGTGCACATCTCGGAGGACCAGGACCGCGCCACCATCGTCAGCCTGCCCCGCGACTCCTACGCCGAGGCACCCGCGCACACCGACGAGGTCACCGGACAGCGGCACGGCCCCCACCCCCTCAAACTGAACGCTGCGTACGCGGAGGGCGGCCCGACCCTGACCGTGCGGACCGTCGAGAACATGACCCATGTGAAGATCGACCACTATCTGGAGGTCGACTTCACCAGCTTCATGAAGACGGTCGACGTGCTCGGCGGAGTCCGTATCTGCACCGCTCAGCCCCTGAAGGACCGCTACACCGGCCTTGACCTGACGGCCGGCTCGCATCTGCTCGGCGGCGGGCAGGCCCTTCAGTACGTACGGGCCCGGCACACCGACGGCTCCTCCGACCTCGGCCGGATGAAGCGCCAGCAGCGCTTCCTGGCGGCGCTCGTCTCCCGGGCCACGTCGTCCGGGGTGCTGCTGAACCCGATGAAATTCCGGGACGTGACCCGGGCGGTGCTCGGCTCGGTACGGGCCGACAAGGGGTTCGGCACGGACGAGCTGCTGGACCTGGGCCGGGCGATGCGGAACTTCTCCCCGTCCTCGTCCGAGTTCACGACCGTGCCGATCGGACAGATGGCCTATGCCGTCAAGGGCGTCGGCTCGACCCTGAAATGGGACGAGCCGAAGGCGCGGAAGCTCTTCGAGGCGGTGCGCGACGACCATCCGCTCGCGACGCGCCGGGCCCCGCGGCCCCAGGCCGTGAAGGTCGCGGTGGCCCCGCAGCAGATCCGGGTCCAGATCGAGAACGGGACCGCCTCGACGGGGCTCGGCAAGAAGGTCGACGGCGCGCTCGCGGCCGCCGGGTTCCGGACGACGGGCCGGCCCACGTCGGCCCCGGACTCCACGGTCCGGCGCACCGTCGTCACGTACGACCCCCGCTGGGACCGTTCGGCGAAGTCCCTCGCGGCCGCGCTGCCCGGTGCCGAGCTGCGGGCGGTCCCCGGGCAGGGCCCGCTGCTGAAGGTGATCGCCGGCGCCGACTTCAGGCAGGTGACCCGGGTACGGGCCGAGGATCCCGCCGCGCAGGGCGGGTCCGGGGTGGTGACGGGAGACCAGGTGGTGTGCCCCTGACTCCGGCGGCCGGCCGCAGAGGCCCTTCGGCGCTCAGTCGTCGAGGCCTTCCGCCGCGCGCCTCTCGCGGAGTTCCATGATCGCTCGGCGGCGGGCGAGGCGGTGGGTGCGGCGGATCTGCGCCTCCTGGAAGCGACGCTCGTCACGCTCGGTCTCGGTGATCACCGGCGGCACCTTGCGGGGCTTGCCGTCGCCGTCGACGGCGGCGAAGACGAGATAGGCCGAACCGACCTGCTGCGCCGCGGTGGACTCGTTCCAGCGCTCGGCCAGGACCCGCACGCCCACCTCCATCGAGGTTCGTCCGGTCCAGTTGACCTGGGCCTTCACATGGACGAGGTCGCCCACGCGGACGGGTTCGAGGAAGGCCATCTCGTCCATCGAGGCGGTGACGGCGGGCCCGCCGGAGTGCCGCCCCGCCACCGCGCCCGCCGCGTCGTCGACGAGCTTCATGATCACGCCACCGTGCACCGACCCCAGAAGGTTCGTGTCGTTGTGGGTCATGATGTGGCTGAGGGTGGTCCTGGACGCTGAGGTCGGCTTGCCCGGGATGTCGCTTTCCGGGTTGAGGGCCTGGTCTGTCATGTCCTCCACCTTATGCCGGGCGTGCGGCGGTCTCTTTGCATCAGCTCTGCTACAGGCGTGACCCAGATCTCCCTGCTCTCTTGTAAGACACCTGGCAGGGAGCTGCACACTGGTCCGCATGAACGATTGGCCCGAGGGATGGTCCGACGACAACCGCAACGGCGGCGGCAACCGCTACGGACGCGGCAGCGCAGGCGCACAGCCTGAGAGCGCCCGCGTCATGCGCCAGGTCCGCCGTGGACCGGCCGCACCCGCTCCGGGCCAGGGCGCGCCGCCGTACGGCGCCGGGGTGCCCCGGCAGCCCTCGTACGTCGACGGTCAGGGCTACGACGAGGGCCAGGGCTACGACAACGGGTACGACTCCGGCTACAGCTCCGGGCAGGTGTACGGCAGCCCCGACGGGCCCGGCGGTCCGCAGGGCCCCAGCGACGGCGGCGCGTACCCGCGGCGCCCCGCGCCGAACTGGCGGCGCCGGATCAAGTGGACCGCGATCACGCTGGTCACCGCGCTGGTCGTGGTCTCCGTCGGCACGTACTTCTGGGCGGACTCCAAGCTCCACCGTGACGTGGATCTCTCCAAGGTCATAGACAGGCCGGAGACCGGCCAGGGCACCAACTATCTGATCGTCGGCTCCGACAGCCGCGCCGGCCTGACCGCCGCGGACAAGAAGAAGCTGCACACCGGCTCCGCCGAGGGCAAGCGCACGGACTCGATGATGATCCTGCACACCGGCAGCAACGGCTCCACGCTGCTGTCGCTGCCGCGTGACTCGAACGTCACGATCCCGAAGTTCCAGGGCTCCGAGTCCGGCAAGATCAAGGGCCCGCTCGGCCAGAACAAGCTGAACGCCGCCTACGCCTTCGACGGCCCGACGCTCCTGGTCAGGACCATCGAGTACAACACCGGCCTGCACATCGACCACTACGTGGAGATCGGCTTCGCCGGGTTCGCGGGCATCGTCGACGCGGTCGGCGGTGTCGACATGACCCTCGACCAGGGCTTCAAGGACAAGTACTCCGGCGCCGACTTCAAGGCGGGCAAGCAGACGCTGAACGGCGAGCAGGCCCTCGCCTTCGTCCGCACCCGGCACGCCTTCGCCGCCTCGGACCTTCAGCGGACGAAGAACCAGCAGAAGTTCCTGTCCGCCCTGGCCCACCAGGTCGCGACCCCCTCGACGGTCCTGAACCCCTTCAAGCTCTACCCGACGATGGGCGCCGGCCTCGACTCCCTGGTCGTCGACAAGGACATGAGCCTGTGGGACCTGGGCGACATGTTCTGGGCCATGAAGGGCGTCACCAGCGGCGACGGCAAGTCCATGAACATGCCGATCTCCGGTTCCGTCGGCGGCAACCTCGTCTGGGACAAGACGAAGATGAAGACGCTGGTGAACGAGCTCAAGAACGACGAGAAGGTCACGGTGTCGGGCAACTGACCCGTCCCCGCCCGCTGTCCGGCGGGCCGGGCCTCACCCGAGGCCGGCGGCCCGCCGCCCCACTGACCCACCGCCACCGTGACTCACGGTGGCGGTGGGTCAGTTGCGTAGGGTGATGCGGCCCCGGGTACGGGGGCCGTCGAACTTCGAGCGGTCGACGACGGGCCTCGGGGCCGGTTCCGCGGCCATGAGGCGGATGGTGTCCCGGCCCGCCAGAGCGGCGCACCACTGGGCCAGGTGCGGGCGGGTGCCACGGGGGCCCGACGCCTCCTCCCAGAGGCCCCGGACGGCGTCGGCCCGCCGGTCGTCGAGCACACCGGACAGCGGCCGCAGCGGCTTGCCGGGTGTCACGTACGCGTCCTGGCTCACGACACGGCCCACCAACAGGGCCGCCTTGTAACGGTCGCTGTCCACCGTGGCGGTGCCGGCGGCAGCCAGGGGGTCGTGCCAGTCGGGGGTGTCCGCCTGTTCCAGGACCGGGGGCCGCCCGGCCATGCGTACGCCGTCGCAGTCCAGGAGATACGGGGCCGGTGCGGGCCGGACGGTCCACAGCACGTTCGCGTGGGACACGTCACCGACGACCAGTCCGAGGGTGTGCAGCCATCGGAAGAGCCCGAGGACGGCGACGACCAGCGCGAACCGCTCGGCGGTCGACGGCTGCGCGACGCCCTGCCAGGCCGGCCTCGGCGGCCGGAGCAGATAGGACAGGTCGGTCAGCCGGGCCTCGCCGCGCAAGGTCTGCCAGGTCATGGCGTCCGGCGCCCGGCGCATCAGGAAGCCGGTCGCCCTGCCGCCGTCCATGACCCGGCACAGTGGCCACGCCGTCTCCCGGTCAAGGCGCTCGCGGTCGGCCGCGGTGAGCCCCTGCCGCAGGGCCACGAGCGCCGCCAGTTCCGTGCCGTCGGCCTTCCCCGGCTCGCGATAGCTCTTGTACAGCAGCCGGCCGGGGCCGACGAGGTCGTGCACCTCCCCCTGGCCGCCGTCGCCGACGCGGGCGCCGAGGGTGAGCGAGCCGAGCGCCACGTCGGCGCCGTCGTCGGCGCTCACGGCCCGGCCTCCCACAGGACGACGGCGGTGCGGTCGTCGTCGTACGACTTCACCCGGTACTGCACCTGCCACAGGAAGTCGGCCGGGGCCGGGGCGGACTCCCGCCCCCATCCGGACGCCAGGAAGTCCCGCATTCCCGCGTCCCCGGCGAGCGGCGTGGACAGACCGTCCGTGCACAGCACGAGGACGTCGCCCGGCAGGGCCGGGGCGAGGAGCAGGGCGCGGGCGCGGTGGCCGTGCGGCAGCGCGGCGGTACGGGTGTCGATCATTCCGTCGCCTTCGTGCTCGGGGTCCGTGAGGGAGAGGTTCCACTCCCCGGCGCGCAGCAGCGCGGTGCCGCCGTCGCCGACGGCCAGGAAGCCGCGGACGCGCACGCGGGGGTCGAGCGGGACGAGCAGGGCGCGCAGGGTGGTGGCGTACGCGGCGGGGTCGTCGCCGTGTTCGCGGGCGCGGTGCGCGAGCAGGGTCGCCACCCGGCCCACGGCGGTGTCCGCCAGTGCCGCGAACCCCGGCCGGTCGCCCGCGCGCAGGGCTTCCGAGAGTTCCGCGGACACGCCGTCCAGCTCCATCGCGGCGAGCCGGCAGGCCTCCTGGGAGCCGATGTGCGAGCGGGCCGCCGATCCCACTCCGTCCGCCACGGCGAGCAGCAGCAGCCCGTCCGGGCCGGGTGCCCCGAGGCGCACCACGGCCAGGGAGTCCTGGCGCGGCTCGCCCTGGTAGCGGTGCGAGTCGCCGCGTACCGACGCCGCCCGCACCGTCAGGGCTCCGTAGCCGGCGCCGTCCACCACCATGTCGGGCGTCAGCGCCGCGGTCGGGTCCTCCCGGACCGAGGGGAGCTCCCGGGGTTCCGCGGCGTACAGCGGCGGCTTGGGGCCGGAGTGGCGCGGCGCCCCGAGCACCGGGACGGCGCCGATCCGCGCGACCGGCTCCTCGGACGCGAGGCCGGTCCGGGAGAACGTCGGCCCGGACGAGGGGGACGCCGGGGACGAGGGTGAAGGCTGTGGGACCCGCCCGTAGGACAGGGGTGGGTGCGGTGCGGCGGACGGGCCGGCCGCGGCGACGGGGGTGTCGGGTTCGGGCTGGTCGTTGAAGAACTGGTCGACGCTCTGCCAGGTCGCGTCCAGCGGGTCGGGCTCCCGCGCGTCCGGCCAGCTCAACTCGGTTCGCCACACGTCGTGTCGGCGGTCTTCGGGGTGCCCCGGGTCCGGCTGTCTCGTGTCCGGCCGGCTCCCGTCCGGCTCCCGCGCTTCGGGCTTGCGCAGGTCGGTCCCGCGGAGGTCGGTCCTGTGCAGGTCGTCGGGCTGGTACGGGCCGTCGGGCTGGTACGGGTCCGTCCGGGACGGTCCGGCGGCGTTCATGTCGTTCCCCATCGGTGCGACCTCACAGCTTGTCGAGAGAGACGATGGAGAAGCCGGGCACGGTGTCGTCCACAGCCAGCGTGAATCCGTTGCCGCCGTCGGCGCCGATGCTCCCGGCGGAGCGGACGATCGACCGGGTGAGGCTGGAGGCGAACTCGCGCAGCGCCTGGGCCGGCGACACCGAGGAGTCCTTCTGCATGAACGCCCGGAAGTTCGCGACCTGGGCGATCGTCGACTCCTGCGCCTCACCGATGCCGAAGGCGATGATCTTCGGGCAGAACCGCGACTGGGTGATCTCCTTGTACGCCTGGTCCCAGTCCGGGTCGGTGGGAATGCCGTCGGAGAGGAAGAAGACCACGGGCCGGTACACCTCGTGGCCCTCCGCCTTCAGCGCCGCCACATCGGCCTCGACGCAGCGCAGCAGGGTGCGGAACGCGTCGCCGTACGAGGTGAGTCCGCCTGCGGCGAGCGCGGGGACGGAGTCGATGTCACTGAGGTCGACGAGCGGTTGCAGCACGGTGGCGGTGCCGGAGAAGCCGATCAGGCAGAAGCGTGTCTTGTCGGCGACGGTCGGGTTGGTGCTGATCTCGTGATGCAGGTCAGGGAGCGCGCCGTTGATGGCGTCGATCGGCTCGCCGATCATCGACCCGGACTCGTCGCAGAGCAGGTAGAAGGGCAGGATCTGCAAGGTCTCGTACCTCCGGGTCAGTACGTGTAGAAGTAGATCTCGATGTCGGCGTGGCCCGGGGAGGCTCCGCCTTTCCAGAAGTCGCGGGTGGTGGCGGCGCGGAACATGTCCGGACGGGCCTTCTCCAGCAGGGCGTTGACCTCGTGGGCGTACCGGCCTCCGGCGCCCGGGTCGGTGTGACGTCCGAAGGTCAGCACGAAGGCGGCCTGCCGGCCCCGGTAGTGCGCCGTCGCGGCGCGCAGTGCCCGCACGATGCCCGCGTCGTCGCCGGCGGGCGCGTCGACAGCAACCTTGACCGGTGTGCGGACCACCGCCCGCGGGCCGGTGTGCCGGGACTTCCTCCCGGCGGCCGTGGCGGAGGACGAGGAGGCGGAACGCTTGTCGGCGGCCTGCGGGTCGCCCTGGTCCCCCATCGCCACCAGGGCGAGGACGAGCAGCATGTCCGCGAACAGCCAGCCCGCCATGTGCAGCGGCTGGAACCTTCCCCCGCGCTTCACCTCGCCCCGGTCACCCCGCCTCATCGGGCCTCGGTCAGGGACGCGGGAGGCAGCTGCGGAGGCTCACGCCGAGGGTCCTTCGGCCGGGGACCGCCGCGGCCGGCCCCATCGACGGGAGGCCCGAAGCGGTCGGCGGGAGCACCGGGCCGGTCAGCGGGAGCACCGGGCTGGTCGACAGGGTTGTCGCGCATGTCCCCGGGAGCGTCGAACCGGTCGGCGGGATCGTCGGCCTGCTCCACCGGTGAACCGAACCGGGCGCCGGGAACGTCGGTCCGGTCCGCGGGAGCGTGCCCCGCGTCGACGGAGGGAGCATGGCCCGCGTCGGCGGAACGGCTGTGCCCGTGGACGGGGCCGCCCGCCGACCCGGCCCGGTCCGTCTGAGCCGCCTGGCCCACCTGGTCCGTCAGGCCGGCATGTGCCCGCCGGTCCGCGCGCAACTCGGTCACCAGGCGGCCGAATTCGTCGGCGACAGCCATCAACGCGGCGCTCTGGGTGTTCAGTTCACGTACCGTGTGCTGGGACTCCTCGACCGCGCGGGCCGTGCCCTCCGCCACCTCGCCGAACCGGCCGAGGAGTTGGGCCGAGATGTCCGACGTCACCTCGATGCCGGTCGCGTAGGCCCGCTGGGAGGCGGCCAGCACGGTGACGGAGTCCTCGACCCGGTCACCGGCGCCCTGCACCGCGAGCCGCACCTCGCCGCCGGCGTCGCGGACCTCGTCGAGCGCCTTGCGGAGCCGCTCTCCGCCGTCGCTGACGGCGGCCTCGACCCGGCCCACCGCGACCTCCAGCGGCTTGACGGAGGTGTCGACCCCGGCCAGCCTGCGTTCGGCGCTCCCGACCGCGTCGCCGACGACCGAGGCCGCCGACGTCAGGTCCTTCTGGACCCGGACCGCCTTGTCGCCCAGCCGCCTGAGCGTCGCGGCGGCCTCGGTGAGTTCGGCCGCGAAGCGCTGCGGGGAACTCGAGCGCTGTCCGTTCAGAACGAGCTGGGCGCGGGTCAGCGCCGGGACGAGCGCCGCCATCAGCTCCTCGGAGCCGCGGTCGGCGGCCTCCTCCCGGCGGGCGACGGCGGACCGCCGCAGGCCGTGCACCAGCACCAGTACGAAGAGCAGCGCGATGGCGACGGTGGCGCTCATCGCCACATGGCCGAACGTGAAGGCGCCGGTGAGGTGCCCCTCGAAACCGGACTGCCACAGCTGGAGGAAGGGCCGGGCGGCGGCCCCCGGGTCCGCGCCGGTCAGCGCCCCGTACGCGCTCGACGCCCGCGTCAGCCCGTACCAGGTGAGCATCAGCGGTACGAAGACCAGCGCGCCCAGGACTCCCTCGGCGTAGGACCAGAGCGGATGCTCGCCGCCCCGGACGTCTGCCGCCCGAAGGCTCTCGGGGCGGGCGTACGAAGCGAGGAGATCGAGTTCGGACCACGGGTCGAGACCGGTGACATCCTGGTCGCGCAACGCCGCCGCGAGCGCGGTCAGTTCTTCCTTCCGGGTTCCGAGCGCCGGCCGCTCCGCGAGCCGCTCGATGCTCTGCGCAATCACATGACGGTCCATCAGGGCGCCTGACGGCATGCCCACCCCCACAACACGACGGACGCGAGGGCGTGCCGGGGCGGCCATGGATCCCCACCCGTGTCACGTGCCGCCGGGCCCCCGCCGGTTCACGCGCACCAGACGCGCGACCGAAGGCACAGAGAGTACTCCAGCGGACACGCTCCGCGCATGAACTCGTGACACCTACCGCTCTCCCCGACGGCGGCAGGTCCGGATGTACCTGGAGCGGCGCGAGCTCTTCCGGCTGCGCCATCGCCCCGGCCGGGCCCGCGGAGAGGGTCCTCACGGTTCGGCCGCGAGGTGCGCCGGCTCACCGGCACCCCGCGGCGCCCGGTCAGGAGCAGATGGACAGCGCCTACGGATTCGGGCTCACGTGGGTCCGTACGCGAAAGGACCGACCGCCGGGAACGCGAAAGGTGAGAGGCACCCAGGGTGCCTCTCACCTCTGCCCGCGGGCGTCGTACTGCGTCGTACTACGGCAGGTTCCGCGCCATCACGATCCGCTGAACCTGGTTCGTGCCCTCGTAGATCTGGGTGATCTTCGCGTCGCGCATCATGCGCTCGACCGGGTAGTCGCGGGTGTAGCCGTAGCCGCCGAGGAGCTGGACGGCGTCCGTGGTGACCTCCATGGCGACGTCCGAGGCGAAGCACTTGGCGGCGGCGCCCATGAAGGTGAGGTCCTTGTCGCCGCGCTCCGACTTGGCGGCGGCCGCGTACGTGAGCTGGCGGGCGGCCTCGATCTTCATGGCCATGTCGGCGAGCATGAACTGGATGCCCTGGAAGTCGGCGATCGGCTTGCCGAACTGCTTGCGCTCCTGGACGTAGCCCTTGGCGTAGTCGAGGGCGCCCTGGGCGACACCGAGAGCCTGGGCCGCGATGGTGATGCGGGTGTGGTCCAGGGTCTTCATGGCGGTCGCGAAGCCGGTGCCCTCCTCGCCGATCATGCGGTCGGCGGGGATGCGAACGTTGTCGAGGTAGACCTCGCGGGTCGGGCTGCCCTTGATGCCGAGCTTGCGCTCCGGGGCGCCGAAGGAGACGCCCTCGTCGGACTTCTCCACGACGAACGCGCTGATGCCCTTGGAGCGCTTCGTCGGGTCGGTCACCGCCATCACCGTGTAGTACTCGGAGACGCCCGCGTTGGTGATCCAGCGCTTGACGCCGTTCAGCACCCAGAAGTCGCCGTCGCGGACGGCCTTCGTCTTCATACCGGCCGCGTCCGAACCGGCGTCCGGCTCGGAGAGGCAGTACGAGAACATTCCGTCGCCCTTGGCGAGCGGGTCCAGGTACCTCTTCTTCAGGTCCTCGGAGCCGGAGAGGATCACCGGCAGCGAGCCCAGCTTGTTCACGGCGGGGATCAGGGAGGAGGACACGCAGACGCGGGCCACCTCCTCGATCACGATGACCGTGGCGAGGGCGTCGGCGCCGGCGCCGCCGTACTCCTCGGGGACGTGCACGGCGTGCAGGTCGTTCGCGACCAGGGCGTCCAGGGCCTCTTGCGGGAAGCGGGCTTCCTCGTCCACCGCGGCCGCGAACGGCGCGATTTTCGCCTCGGCCAGCGAACGGATCGCGTCCCGGAGCATGTCGTGCTCCTCGGACGGGCGGTACAGGTCGAAATCAGCCGATCCGGCCAAGGTCTCTCACGCTCCAAGGGATGCTGTGCTGGCGACGCTAACTACCGTTAAGTAACACAATTTTAAAGCGCTTGCCCGCGGGACGGATACGTGACCTTGGCGACAGGGGGAAAACCGCCCGTGAAAGCGCTCCCGGAAGCCCCGACTATGCTCAGGCGCGCACCTACGCGCCGCACACCTCAGGAGCACCCATGGCCCTCAAGATCACCGTGATCGGCACCGGCTACCTCGGCGCCACCCACGCCGCGGCCATGGCCGAGCTCGGCTTCGAGGTCCTCGGGCTCGATGTCGTGCCTGAGAAGATCGAGATGCTCCAGCGGGGCGAGGTCCCGATGTTCGAGCCCGGTCTCGAAGAGCTGCTGCGCAAGCACGTGGCCGGGATCGAGGGCTCCACGGGCCGGCTCCGCTTCACCATGGACTGGGCCGAGGTCGGCGCCTTCGGCGACGTGCACTTCGTCTGCGTGAACACACCCCAGAAGCACGGCGAGTACGCCTGTGACATGTCGTACGTCGACGCGGCCTTCGAGGCTCTGGCGCCGCATCTGCACGGTCCCGCCCTCGTCGTGGGCAAATCCACCGTGCCGGTCGGCTCGGCGGAGCGGCTGGCCGCCAGGCTGGCCGAGCTCGCGCCCGCGGGCGAGGACGCGGAGCTGGCCTGGAACCCGGAGTTCCTGCGCGAGGGCTTCGCCGTGAACGACACGCTGCACCCCGACCGGATCGTGGTCGGCGTGCGCGGCGAGCGCTCCGAGAAGCTGCTGCGCGAGGTCTATGTGACGCCGGTCTCCGAGGGCACGCCCTTCGTCGTGACCGACTTCCCGACCGCCGAGCTGGTGAAGACGTCCGCGAACTCCTTCCTCGCCACCAAGATCTCCTTCATCAACGCGATGGCCGAGGTCTGCGAGGCCGCCGGCGGCGATGTCGCCAAGCTGGCCGAGGCCATAGGCCACGACGACCGGATCGGGAAGAAGTTCCTGCGGGCCGGGATCGGCTTCGGCGGCGGCTGTCTGCCCAAGGACATCCGCGCCTTCATGGCTCGCGCGGGTGAGCTGGGCGCCGACCAGGCGCTGACCTTCCTGCGCGAGATCGACTCCATCAACATGCGGCGCCGCGGACAGATGGTGGAGATGGCCCGCGACGCGCTCGGGGGCGGTTCCTTCCTCGGCAAGCGGGTCGCCGTGCTCGGCGCGACCTTCAAGCCGGACTCGGACGACGTACGTGACTCGCCGGCCCTGAACGTCGCCGGGCAGATCCACCTCCAGGGCGGTCAGGTCACGGTCTACGACCCGAAGGGCATGGCGAACGCCAAGCGGCTCTTCCCGACGCTCGGGTACGCCGACTCCGCCGCGGAGGCCGTACGGGGGGCCGATGTCGTCCTGCACCTGACGGAGTGGCGCGAGTTCCGCGAGCTGGACGCGGCGGTGCTGGGCGAGGCGGTCACGTCCCGGGTGCTGCTGGACGGGCGCAACGCGCTGGACCCGGAGACGTGGCGCCGGGCCGGCTGGACGTACCGGGCGATGGGCCGCCCCACCGCCTGAGCCCTCTCACCGGCGGGCGCCGTCCGGGAGGCCGCTCCCTGGCCCCGGCGCCGGCGGGGCGCCGGCCCGGACCGCGGCGGGTGACGCCGGTCCGGCCGAGGCTCAGTCGGCCGGACCGGCGCCGGTTGCATTCTGCACCACTTCGCTGTGCGATGGCCGGAGACCACCGGACTCCGTCCGGCTCCGGGTGCCCTCGCCCGCAGGATCTACCGCTTCCAGGGGGCTACTTGGCGCGGTAGCGGCGCATCTTGGCGCGCGCCCCGCACACCGACATCGAGCACCAGCGGCCACGGCCCGCGGGCGATCGGTCGTAGTACGCCCAATGGCAGGTCGGGGCCTCGCAGGCCTTCAGTCGCGGCCAGGTGCCCTCGATCAGGGACTCGGCGATCGCGGCGGCGACCCGGAAGGCCAGGGGGGCCAGGGGGGCCGTGGAAGCCGCCGGTGCGGCCGAGGCGGCGACCGGGGAGGTCCCGTCGACGGCGGGGACCAGCCGGGCGGCGCCACCGTCCTCGTCCAGCGTCACCCGCAGGGGCGCGCGGGCGAGAAGCAGCCCGAGCGGGGTCACCTCCCGGTGCGCCGGATGACCCGCGTGCGCCAGGCACACCGCCCGCAGCGACTCGCGCAGCTCACGCGCCCCCTCCGCCTCGCCCGCCGCCAGTCCGAAGCGGGCCAGGCCCTCGGGCGTGTCCAGGGAGTCGGCGCCCGACTCGATGTCCAGGGTGTTCACCAGGGCCTGGACCAGGGTCAGGCCGCCGGGTGCGGGCGCTCGGTCATTCATGCTTGCGACGTTACCTCCAATGCGGGAGCATGCAGTAACCGTTACTCCTAAGAGCGGTTTGCAGGTAACGCATCGGTGTTGCCGGAGATCCCACGGAGGAAGTCATGGCTCTCGCCAAACTGGACGTCGTCGTCCTGGACTGTCCCGACCCGCGCGCGCTGGCCGAGTTCTACGCGGGGGTGCTGGGCGGCACCATCACGGAGGAGACCGACTGGATCGACCTGGACGTGCCCGGCGGCCGCAAGCTGGCGTTCCAGGCCGCTCCCGGGTACGTGCCGCCGCGCTGGCCCTCGCCCGACGGCTCGCAGCAGTTCCACCTGGACCTGGCCGTCGAGGACCTGGACGTGGCGGAGAAGGGCGTGCTGGAACTCGGCGCGACCCCGCTGGACACCGAGGACAGGTCGTCGCGCTCGTTCCGGGTGTACGCCGACCCGGCCGGGCACCCGTTCTGCCTCTGCGCCTGCTGAACGCGCCCGCCGGCGGTCAGCCGTCCAGGTCGGCGATCCTCGCGGAGGACGGCTGCCGGCGTTGCTGCGCGGCGCGGGCGGTGAAGTCCGCGCCGCGCAGGACGCGCTGGACATTGCCCCAGGTGAGCAGGGCGAGGTCGGACGCGGACCAGCCGCGGGTGATGAGCTCCGCGATCAGATGCGGATAGCAGGAGGCGTCGGCGAGGTCCTGCGGGTGGGCGGTCCCGGAGTCGTACGTGCCCGAGAGGCCGACGCATTCCGCCCCGGCGAGCGTACGGACGTGGTCGAGGTGATCGGCGACGTCGCGGACGGACGGGCCGGTCTGCTCGGCGGTCAGCGGGACCATGCACAGGCCCTTGGCGGCACCCAGTTCGACCAGGACCTCGTCGGAGAGGTTCGACGGGTGGGGGCGCAGCGCGCGGGCGGCCGAGCGGGTGAACAGGACCGGGGCCTTGGAGGCGGCGAGGACACGGGCGAGGGTGGCGTCCGAGGAGCCGGAGAGGTCGGCGAGGACACCGAGCCGGTTCATCTCGCGCAGCACCTCCTCGCCGAACCGGGTCAGACCCGTCTCGCCGGCCCATGAGGCGCCGGTGAGGGTGAGGACGCGCAGGCCGAGCGCGTGCAGGGCGCGCAGGATGCCGAGCGAGTCGCCGAGCGCGGCCGCTCCGGCGGGGCCGAGGACGACGGCGACCCGGCCGCAGTTGCGGGCGTCGGCGACCTCACCCGCGCCGCGTGCCATCCGAAGGCCCTCGGGGTGTGCCTGGATCACCGTCTTGACCAGGTCGAACTGCTCCAGGGTGGCGCCGACGGCCCGGTCCGCGGCGAGACCCTTCGGCAGGTGCAGCGACCAGAACAGGGCGCCCACGTGCCCCTCGCGCAGTCGCGGCAGATCCGTGTCCACGGCGCTCTCGCCCAGCTCCAGATCGAACCAGGGCAGATGGCGCAGCGCCCACGGCAGCCCGCTGTAGCCGTCGGCGACGGGGTTGCCGGCCAGGAAGGCACGAGCCCGTGCCAGCGGGTCGGGGCCGTTGCCCGTCACCGGGGCGAGGTCGGGCGAGCCGGAGCCGGCGAGGACACGGGGGTCGCCTCCGAGGCGGGTTCCGGAGAGCAGCGCGCCGGCGTCGGTCCAGGCAGCGGACGCTTCGAGCTCTCCCACCTCGGCGGTGGTGTGCAGTTCGTCCTGGAGGTCTGCCATGACGGGCTCCGGGGTGTGAGCAGCGGTGATCGCGGTACCGCCACCGTGGCACGGGGGTCGTGGTGCTTCCTGGTGGGTGCGGCGTTCGGGGGAGCGAGCCCGGACGCGCGGCCTAGGCACCGGAGCGGGTCGTCCGGGACACTCGCGAAAAGCCCCCGAGCGGTCGTCCCCGGAGCCCCGGCCGATTCCGAAGGTGCGCCGGCGCTCGGCCCCGGAGCCCCGGACACATTCCGAAGACCCCGCAGCGGTCGGCCCCCGAACCCCGGACACATTCCGAAGATTCCGCAGCGGTCGCCCCCGGACGCGCGCCGAAAAAGCCGCAACGGTCGACCCCCGACGCGCACCGAAAGTGTCGCGGAGGTCGGCCGCCGACGCGCGCCGAAAGTGCCGCGGCGGTCGGCCTCCGACGCGTGCCGAAGAGACCCGCGCGGGCGAGTCCTGCATACGCCGAAGGCGCCCGGGCGGTGGGCTCGGGCGCCTTCGGGGGACGCGGAGCCGAGGCTCCGTGAGCGGCGTGGGCCGGGTCCTCAGCCGTCCAGCTGTTCCAGCGTCGCGTTCGACGGCGCCCGCCGGGACTGGAGGTCGCGGGCCACGTCCTCCGCCGCGCCCAGCACGCGCACCGAGTTCTTCCAGGTCAGCTTGGCCACGTCCGTGGACGACCAGCCGCGGTCGAGGAGTTCGGCGATCAGGTTCGGATAGCCGGAGACGTCGTCGAGTCCGGCCGGGGTGAACGCCGTGCCGTCGTAGTCACCGCCGATACCGAGGTGGTCGATGCCGGCGACCTCGCGCATGTGGTCGAGGTGGTCGGCGACCGTCGACACCGTGGCGACGGGGCGCGGGTTGTCCTCCTCGAAGGCACGGTGGACCTTCATGCCCTCGGCGGTGGTGTCGAGGTGGTGGAAACCGTTGGCGCGCATGTTCTCGTCGGCCGCGGCCGTCCACTCGACCGCCGCCTGGAGGACGAACTTCGGCACGAACGTCACCATCGCCACTCCCCCGTTGACGGACAGCCGCTCCAGCACGTCGTCCGGGATGTTGCGCGGGTGGTCGCACACGGCGCGGGCCGAGGAGTGGGAGAAGATCACCGGCGCGACGGAGGTGTCGAGCGCGTCGCGCATGGTCGTCGCGGCCACGTGCGAGAGGTCCACGAGCATGCCCTCGCGGTTCATCTCCCGTACGACCTCGCGGCCGAAGGACGACAGGCCGCCCACCACGGGAGAGTCCGTCGCGGAGTCCGCCCACGCGATGTTGTCGTTGTGGGTGAGGGTCATGTAGCGCACGCCGAGCGCGTACAACCCCCGCAGGGCGGCGAGGGAGTTGTCGATCGAGTGACCGCCCTCCGCGCCCATGAGGGAGGCGATACGGCCCTCGGCACGGGCCGCCTCCATGTCGGCGGCGGTCAGCGCGGCCCGCAGGTCCGCCGGGTAGCGGTCGATCAACTGCCGTACGCAGTCGATCTGTTCCAGCGTCGCGGTGAGGGCGCCCGGCAGGTCCGAGCGGACGTACACCGACCAGTACTGGGCGCCGACGCCGCCCGCGCGCAGCCGGGCCAGGTCCGTGTGCAGATGGGCGCTCTGGTCGACGGCGATGTCACGGGCGCCGAGGTCGTAGCGGACCTGTTCCCGCAGGGCGTACGGGAGGTCGTTGTGCCCGTCCACGACGGGGAACTCGTCCAGCAGAGCCCGGGCACGGTCGATCGAGGGCAGGGAGGAGGAGGTCATCCGCGTCACTTCCCGAAGCCGAAGCCGCCGCCGGCGCCCTCGACCTTGGCGCGCAGCCGCTTGCCCTTCTCGGTGGCCTGGTCGTTCAGCTCCTGCTGGAACTCCCGCATCCGGCCGAGGAGTTCCTCGTCGTGGGCGGCGAGCATCCGGGCGGCCAGCAGACCGGCGTTGCGGGCGCCGCCCACGGAGACGGTCGCCACGGGCACGCCGGCCGGCATCTGCACGATGGAGAGCAGCGAGTCCATGCCGTCGAGGTACTTCAGCGGGACGGGCACACCGATGACGGGCAGCGGGGTGACGGACGCCAGCATCCCCGGCAGGTGGGCCGCGCCGCCGGCGCCCGCGATGATCGCCTTGAGCCCGCGCTCCGCGGCCTGCTCGCCGTACGCGATCATCTCGTGCGGCATGCGGTGCGCGGAGACGACATCCACCTCGTAGGGGATCTCGAACTCGTCCAGCGCCTGGGCCGCGGCCTCCATGACCGGCCAGTCGGAGTCCGAACCCATGACGATGCCTACAACGGGGCTCATTCGGTGATCGTGCCTCTCAGGTAGCCGGCTGCGTGCCGGGCGCGATCGAGGACGTCGTCCAGGTCGTCGCCGTAGGTGTTGACATGGCCGACCTTACGACCGGGCTTCACGTCCTTGCCGTACATGTGGATCTTCAACTGCGGGTCGCGGGCCATGCAGTGCAGGTACGCGGAGTACATGTCGGGGAAGTCGCCGCCGAGGACGTTCGCCATGACCGTCCACCGGGCGCGCGGACGCGGGTCCCCGAGCGGGAGGTCGAGGACCGCGCGGACGTGGTTGGCGAACTGCGAGGTGATCGCGCCGTCCTGGGTCCAGTGGCCCGAGTTGTGCGGGCGCATGGCCAGTTCGTTGACGAGGATGCGTCCGTCACGGGTCTCGAACAGCTCGACGGCCAGGTGCCCGACGACGCCGAGTTCCTTGGCGATGCGCAGCGCCAGTTCCTGGGCCGCGAGGGCCAGCTCCTCGGCGATGCCGGGTGCCGGGGCGATCACGGTGTCGCAGACGCCGCCGACCTGCTGGGACTCGACGACGGGGTAGGCGACGGCCTGGCCGTGCGGGGAGCGGACGACGTTCGCCGCGAGCTCCCGCGCGAAGTCGACCTTCTCCTCGGCGAGGACGGGAACGCCCGCGCGGAACGGGTCGGCGGCCTCATCCAGGGAGCGGACGAACCAGACGCCCTTGCCGTCGTAGCCGCCGCGGACGGTCTTCAGGATGATCGGGAAGCCGTCACCCTCCGCCCCTTCGGCAAGGCCCTCCGCCGCGAAGGCGGCCACGTCCTCGACGTCGGTCACGATGCGGTGCCGAGGGCACGGCACACCGATCTCGTCGAGCTTCGCGCGCATCACGCCCTTGTCCTGGGCGTGCACGAGCGCGTCGGGGCCGGGCCGGACGGGGATGCCGTCGGCCTCCAGGGCCCGCAGATGCTCGGTCGGGACGTGCTCGTGATCGAAGGTGATCACGTCACAGCCCCGCGCGAAGTCGCGCAGCGTGTCGAGGTCGCGGTAGTCGCCGACGACGACCTCGCCTACGACCTGCGCCGCGGACTCCTGCGGAGTGTCACTGAGGAGCTTGAACTTGATGCCGAGCGGGATGCCCGCCTCGTGTGTCATACGAGCGAGCTGACCCCCGCCGACCATGCCGACTACCGGGAACGTCACGCTCCAAGAGTATCGGCCGCGCCACAGTGGCCGGTTTCCGCGGTGATACGCCCGATTTTCCCTGCCGGTGACCGCGTCTTTTCTTACCTGTGAGCACATGCACAAGCACCGCGCGGAGGGGCTGGTTAGCATGGGCTGGTTGGCGTATTCCACCGCGCGTTCACCGGCGCGGCAGACGACAAGACCCACCGACAGGGGCTGGCGACACCATGGGCAGTGCTTCATCGGGGCCTCAAGAAGGGCCCCGCAGCGCGGTTCGGCAGCGCTTCGACCTGCTCTTTCGCGAGGTCGCCAAGTTCGGCGCGGTGGGTGGTGCGGGGCTGCTCGTCAACCTGCTCGTGTTCAACCTCGTACGCCATCTCACGGGCCTCCAGGTCGTGCGGGCCAGTGTCATCGCCACGGTCGTGTCGATCGTCTTCAACTACGTCGGGTTCCGCTACTTCACCTACCGGGACCGTGACAAGGGCGGGCGCACCAAGGAGCTGACGCTGTTCCTGCTGTTCAGCGCGGTGGGCCTGGTCATCGAGAACGGTGTGCTGTACGTGGCGACGTACGGCTTCGGCTGGGACAGTCCGCTCCAGAGCAACGTCTTCAAGTTCCTCGGCATCGGCGTGGCGACGCTCTTCCGCTTCTGGTCCTACCGCACCTGGGTGTTCCAGACGCTTCCGGCCCGGGAGGCGGTGGCCAGCGCCGAATCGTTCCTGGACGAGGAGCCCGGGTCCGAGACCCGCCGTCCGCGGGCCCGCGTGAACTGAGCGGGCCGGTCCGGCGCGGGCCGACCACATCTGCCCGGCTCCGCGCGCCCCGGTCCGACCTCGTCCCGGCCAGGCTCGCGCGCCCCGGTCCGACCGTGCGCTCCCCTGCATGATCGGACCGTGCGCTCCTCCCCTGCCCGACCGTGCGCTCGCCTACCTGACCGTGCGCCCCTCGTCGTCCTCCGGGAGCCGGGGCTGGCGCTTGTGCGGGGTGCGGGACAGGAACATGCCGAAGACCGGCGGCTGGGCCTGGAGCATTTCCAGACGTCCTCCGTCGGCCTCCGCGAGGTCGCGGGCGACGGCGAGACCGATGCCGGTGGAGTTGCGTCCGCTGATGGTGCGCTCGAAGATGCGGGCGCCGAGGTCGGCGGGGACGCCGGGGCCCTCGTCGGTGACCTCGATGACGGCCTGGTTGCCGGTCACGCGGGTGCGCAGCGCGACGGTGCCGCCGCCGTGCATGAGGGAGTTCTCGATCAGTGCCGCGAGGACCTGGGCGACCGCGCCCGGGGTGCCCACCGCCTGGAGATGGCGTTTGCCGGAGCTGACGATCGCGCGGCCGGCGCTGCGGTAGGCGGGGCGCCATTCCTCCAGCTGCTGCTTGATGACCTCGTCGAGGTCGAAGGAGACGGCGGAGCCGGTGCGCGGGTCGCGGGCGTTGGTCAGCAGGCGCTCGACCACGTCCGTGAGGCGCTCCACCTGCGTCAGCGCGATCGTCGCCTCCTCCTTCACCGTGTCGGGGTCGTCGGTGAGGGTGATCTCCTCCAGACGCATGGACAGCGCCGTCAGCGGTGTCCGCAGCTGGTGGGAGGCGTCGGCGGCGAGCCGGCGTTCGGCGGTAAGCATCCGGCCGATGCGCTCGGCGCTGCCGTCCAGCACGTCGGCGACCCGGTCGAGCTCGGGGACGCCGTAGCGCTTGTGGCGTGGGCGGGGGTCGCCCGAACCGAGCCGTTCCGCCGTCTCGGCGAGGTCGGTGAGCGGGGAGGCGAGGCGGTTGGCCTGGCGTACGGCGAGAAGGACGGCGGCGATGATCGCGAGCAGGGCGACGGCGCCGATGACCAGGAGGGTGCGGCCGACCTCCTTGGTCACCGAGGAACGGGGCTCCTGGACGGTGACGGTCTCGCCCGACTCGCCCTTGGCCGTGTACTGGATGACGTCGCCGGTGGGCTGGTTGCCGACCTCGATGGGATCGCGGCCCGGAATCCTGATCACGGCGTAGCGCCGGTCGGTGACCTGGTTCTTGAACGTCTCGGGGGTGATGTTCTCGTCGCCGAGGATGCGGCTGTCCACGACGCTGGCCAGGCGCAGCGCCTCGGAGTCCACGCGCTCCTGGGCGCTGTTGCTGATCGTGCGGGTCTCGACGATGACGAGGGAGACGCCGAAGACGGCGATCACCACGAGGACGACGGCGAGGGTGGACTGGATCAGACGGCGACGCACGGGGCCCTCCGGGCAGATGGCTGTACCGGGACCAGTGTGCACGCTCCCCGCTCCGGCCCGAGCGGGGCTCCGGCCCGGCGGCGCGGGTTTCCCCCACCTCCCGGACCGGCCGAGCCTCAGATGTTCCGGGACGTCGGGTGTTCCAGGACGTCCGGCGTCCCGGGACCTCGGCCGCCGAAAGGCCTGGAGTTCCCGGGACGTGCGCTCCGGCGGGTCCCGGCTCGCCTCGAAGCGGAAGCAGCGACCTCAGCTCTCGTCGAAGAAGAAGCCGACTCCCCGGCTCTCCTCGGAGAGAAAAGGCGAAGCCTCAGCTCTTCTCGAAGCGGAAGCCGACGCCTCGTACCGTCGCGATGTAGCGAGGGTTCGCGGCGTCGTCGCCGAGCTTCTTGCGGAGCCAGGAGATGTGCATGTCGAGGGTCTTGGTGGAGGACCACCACGTGGTGTCCCAGACCTCGCGCATGAGCTGGTCGCGGGTGACGACACGGCCCGCGTCCCGGACCAGGACCCGCAGGAGGTCGAACTCCTTCGCCGTGAGCTGGAGTTCCTCCTCGCCCATCCAGGCGCGGTGCGACTCGACGTCGATGCGTACGCCGTGGGTGGCGGGCGGCTGCTGGGGCTCGGCGGCGCCGCGCCGCAGCAGCGCCCGTACCCGGGCGAGGAGTTCCGCGAGCCGGAACGGCTTGGTGACGTAGTCGTCGGCGCCTGCGTCGAGGCCGACGACGGTGTCCACCTCGTCGGCGCGCGCGGTGAGGATGAGGATGGGCACGGTGTGGCCCTCGGCGCGAAGCCGGCGGGCGACTTCCAGGCCGTCCATGCCGGGCAGTCCGAGGTCCAGGACGACCAGATCGACGCCGCCCTGCATTCCGGCGTCGAGCGCGGTGGGTCCGTCCTCGCGGACTTCGACCTCGTAACCCTCCCGGCGCAGGGCACGGGCCAGCGGCTCCGAGATGGACGCGTCGTCCTCGGCGAGCAGTACACGGGTCATGGGGTGATGGTAGTCCGCCGTGGAGCACGCCCGGGCAGTGATCCGCCTCCGGGATTCACACCCGCCGTCCGGGTGTTTCTTACCTGCGTGTTCGGGATGAGATCCTGGACAACACCTTCGAATGATCGTCGCGGTTCCACGATCGCCTGTGATCCATATCTCAAGTCCTTCCATATTGGGCATTGTGATGTCGTATGGTGACCGAACGCCTGATGCACCACCTCGGGACCTTTGGCGCGAACTCGATGCTGAAGGTCCCTTCTGTGTGCGAGCTGGTGTCAGCCAGCTTTGAAGGAAAGACCTGTGGCCGGGCCCGGACACGCTGACGCGTGACGGGCGTGGATCCCGGTGGTCGCCGTCCGCCGCTCCGGTAGTCCGGGGCGGACTCCCCATGGGCGTGGGGAAGGACGCCGGACCCCGCCGGTGCCGGCCGCCCCCCATGGGCGCGCAATTCCCCCGAGCTCTCGTTTCCACCTGAGCGCGGGGACCCCCCAACAGCGCGTCCCGACCAGCAAGGATCGACCATGGCGTCCAGCCTGACGAAGGACTCGGCGACTCCGGGAATCTCCGGATCCTCCGAGAAGACCTTCTTCGGCCACCCCCGCGGACTGGCCACTCTCTTCATGACCGAGATGTGGGAGCGCTTCTCCTACTACGGGATGAAGGCACTGCTCCCGCTGTACCTGGTCGCACCGGGCGGCCTGCACCTCAGCGCGGCCACCGCGACCGCGATCTACTCGGTGTACCTCTCCCTGGTGTACCTGCTCGCCCTGCCGGGCGGCTGGTTCGCCGACCGTGTCCTCGGCCCCCGCAAGACGGTCGCCGTCGCGGGCGTGATCATCATGCTGGGCCACCTCACGCTGGCTCTGCCCTCCTCCGGCACCTTCTACGCGGGCCTCGGCCTCGTGGCGATCGGTTCCGGTCTGCTGAAGGCCAACATCTCCACGATGGTGGGCCACCTGTACAACGGCCCGGACGACGCGCGCCGTGACGGTGGCTTCACGCTGTTCTACGTCGGCATCAACCTCGGCGCCTTCGCCGCTCCGCTGATCATCGGCACCGTCGGCGAGAACGTGAACTGGCACCTGGGCTTCGCCCTGGCCGCGCTCGGCATGGCGCTGGGTCTCATCCAGTACCTGCTCGGCGGCCGTCACCTCAGCGCCCGCTCGCACGAGGTCCCCACGCCTCTGACGGCCGAGGAGAAGTCCTCCACGCTGCGCAAGTCCGCGCTGTGGGCCGCTGTCGCCGTCGTCTTCTACTCGATCGTCGGCTTCTCGGGCCACTACACGCTGAACTGGCTGCTGGTCCCGATCACGATCGCCGGTCTGATCATCCCGGTCTTGGTCATCGGGCGCATCAAGCGGGACAAGTCCCTGGACCGTGCCGACCAGTCGAAGATGTCCGCGTACATCTGGTTCTTCGTGGCCGCGGCCGTGTTCTGGATGATCTACGACCAGGGCGGATCGACCATGTCGATCTTCGCTGACGAGTCGGCGAAGAACACGATCTTCGGCTGGGAGTTCCCGGTCTCCTGGTACCAGTCGGTCAACCCGGTCATGATCATGGCGCTGGCCCCGGTCTTCGCCTGGGCCTGGCTGTGGCTGAACAAGCGCGGCAAGGAGCCGAGCACGGCGACGAAGTTCGCCTCCGGTCTGATCCTGATCGGTGCGTCGTTCTTCCTCTTCCTGGCCCCGCTGACGATCGCCGAGGGCGGTCACAAGGCGGCCGCGATGTGGCTGGTGGCGATCTACTTCGTGCAGACCGTCGGTGAGCTGCTGCTCTCCCCGGTCGGCCTCTCCGTCACGACGAAGATGGCTCCGGCGAGGTACGCCTCCCAGATGATGGGTGTCTGGTTCCTGGCCGTCACCGCCGGTGACGCCACGACCGGTCTGCTCTCCATCGCCAACGTCGACCTCAACAAGACGGGCATCGTCGCCCTGGAGGCCACGCTCGCCGTGATCGCCGGTGTCGCGGTGTGGATGTACCGCAAGAAGGTCAAGGCGCTCATGGGCGACGTCCACTGACGTCGGTTCCGGAGCAGAGCGAGGGGCCGCCGCACCGTTCGGTGCGGCGGCCCCTCGCCGTTTCCCCGGGCGGCCGGGACCTGACCGGGATCCGCGGCGGGGGATCAGCGCGTGCCGGTCACCGGGTCCGGCGGCCCGGCAGGAAGGTGAAGACCGCGCCGCCCAGCAGGATGACCGTGCCCGCCACCAGTCCGAGCGCCTCCAGCGCGCTGTGGCTGTCGGAGCCGGTCTCCGCCAGGCCCCCACTGGACGAGGTGCCCGCCGATCCGGAGCCGGAGGATCCGCCGCCCGAGGCGCCGCTCGCCTGCTCCGAGGTGTCCAGGGTCAGGGAGACCCCCGACCTGGTGGGGGTGCAGGTCGTCGTCGTGCCCAGGGCCATCACCGTCAGCACACCGGGGGACAGGGTCGACGAACCGGTCGCGCCCGGCTTGTAGGTGCCCGTCAGGTCGGGGACCTCGATCGGGTCGCCGGTCTTGATCGGCGCGGAGTTGGCCGGACCCGCGACATGCACGGTGCCCTTGTCCGCGCCGCCGAGAACCACCTCCATCGACGGCTTGACCGAGTCGGCGGGAATGTCGGCCGGGCTGTCCATCACCGACTTCTTGAACTGCACGGTGAGGTCGTAACTGCCGCCGTTCTTCTTGGCGTTGATCTGCACGGGAGAGGTGGCGTTCTTGTCCCCGATGGGCGTCTTGCAGGCGTAGGGGACGGAGACCTCCTTGCCCGTGAAGTCGGTCTGCCCGCTGCCGGAACCGGCGGTGTCACCGCCCCCGTCGGTCCCGCTGCCACTCGGCGACGGGGTGGCCGATCCGCTCGGCGACGTCGGACTCGGCGTCGGAGTCGGCGTGGGTGTCGGAGTCGGCGTGCCGCCCGTCCCGCCACCGGCGGTCACCTTGATGGTCGCCGAGGGGTTCACCGCCTCCTTGGGCGTGCACTTGGTGTCGGTGGAGATCGGCTTGCTGACATTGATGTCGTACGCGTCCGGGGTGAGCGTGACATCGCCCGCCGCTGTCAGTTTCAGCTTGCCCGTCATGTCGGACAGCTTCATGTCACTGTTCTTGGGGATCGCGGGATTCGTGCGCGGCCCCTCCATCGCGATGTCGGCCGTCTGCGCGCCGCCCGCCTTCAGGGTGCCGGTGGGCTTGACGGTGTCCTTGTCGAGGTCGAGGACGTCGGGGTTCTTCGAGGCGGCCTGGGCGAACTTCCAGGTGATGGTGACCTCGTCGCCCACCTTCGCCTCGGCGGGAGCCGTGATCTCCACCTTCGTAACGCCCTCCACGGGCGGCAGCCCGGAGATCGAGGGCGGAATGCATTCCGTCTTGTACGACACCTCGGCGGCCTGCGCCGGGACGGCGGCCACCCCCAGCAGGATGCCCGCACCGCCGAGCATCAGCGCGACCCCGGCCGCGCCCGCCCTGCGGCCGCGGGCCTGCGGCACTCTCCGTTGGCTGCTCACGTATGCCCCTTTCTCGTCTGCGTCGTCGGACCGTTCTCTTGCGGTGCGGAGAGCTGGATGTTCGCCCCGGTCCCCGGATCGTTGTCCGCGGTGAACCAGGGCAGGGCCCGGCCCGGGGAGGCCGAGGCGTCCGCCGGTGTCCGGGGGGCGTTCGCCCAGGGCATGCGCAGGGTGAGCTCGCCCGGCCGCAGGCCCCGGTGGCGGCCGGCCCGCCCGGCCGCCCTGCGGGGGCGCGCCCGGTCCACCACGGCCATGCCGGCCCGGAACACCGCGGCCGGGACGACCACGCAGAGCAGGATCCAGAAGACGGTGACGCCCCAGGGGCGGCCCACGCCCCACGGCTGCTCGGCGAGCACCTTCCCGCCGTACTTCAGCGAGATCGTGTAGTCGCCGTGCGCCCCGGCCGACAGCTCGACCGGGATTCTGATCTGCGCCTTGTGGCCGGGCGCGATGGTGCCGCGCCACTGCTGCTCCTCCCACTGCGGGGCGAACACCCCGTGGGCGGTGCCGACCTGGAAGAGGGGGTCCTTCACGGGGGCGGTGCCGACGTTGCCGACGGTGAGGACGAGGGTGCGCGAAGGGGGCGAGCCGAACCAGGTCAGCAGACCGCTCGATCCGTCGAGCCGGGGGTCGGTCAGCACCGCGACCCGGCCGCCGCTCTCCTCCTTCGGCAGCGGCGCGACCGCGTGACCTGCCACCATGAAGACGGCGTCGGCCTCGGCCTTCTCGCCGGTGACGGTGGCGACGTGCACCACGCAGGGACAGGGCTTGGGCGGCTCGACCACCGGCAGCTTCCTGCTGAAGCCGCCCTTGGCGTCGGTGGTGACGGCCCGTCCGTCGGCGTTGGCACAGGAGTTGGTGCCGCCGATCACCCCGCGCGAGGGTACGGACTGCCCGCAGATCAGCATCATCAGCAGCGTCCCGGGCCGCCAGCCGCCGCCGGTCACGGTGACCGAACCACCCGTTCCCGCCTCGGACTTGGACAGGGTGACGCTCGGCTTCCCGGCGGCGGACGCCCCGAACGCCGACGCCGTCACCGCCGACGGGACCAGGACGAGTGCCAGCACCGCCCCCAGCGCCGCCGCCCGTATCTTGCCGCCCAGGACGCTCACGACACCGCTCCCGTCAACTCGACCTCCGTGCGGGGCTGTTCATTGGCCCCGTCGTCCCGCACCCGGCGCCCGCGACGCCATGGCCGACGCACCCCGGCCGGCCTCCGCCGCCGTACGGCGAACAGGGCGCCCAGCGCCGCCAGGGCGCCTCCCGCCCCGGCCACCGCCCCCCACGGCACGAACCGGACCGCCGCGGTCGCCGTCGAGCGCACACCGCCCGCCGCCGTCACCGTCAGCCGCACGTCCGCCGCGTCGAGCGCCGGCGGGTCGGTCCACGCCTCGTGGAGCGTGACGCGGCGGCCCGGCAGAAGCTCGACGCGCAGGGCGCGCGGGCCCCGGTCGAGCAGGGTGCCGAAGGCCCCGCCGACATGCACGGCGAGTCGAGGGGCGAGGACCGTGGTGCCGCGGTTGACCAGCTCGTACGAGATCCGCCCGCCGCCCACCCTGACGTGCTCGACGGTCAGCGCCGACAGCGCCGGTCCCGGCACCCGGAGCTGGACCCGGACCGCCGAGACCCGTCCCTCGCCGCTCGCGACGATCGCGCCGGGATGGTCGCCGGGCGCCGCACCGGCCGGGACGCCGATGGTGAACGGCACGTCGGCGCGGGTGTGCGCCGGCACTCGCAGGGACAGCTCCCGCACGGCGGTCCGGCGGCCGTCGGCGTGCCCGGCGAAGGCGATCCAGGCGCCCTCGTCCGCCGGACGTTCGCGGACGGTGAAGGCGCCGTCGGCGGTGTTGTCCGCGTCGGCGCCGCGCAGCCGGAGTGTGAGGGGCCGCGGGCCCGGGTTGAGCACGGACACCGCGTCCTGGAGGACCGTACCGGGCGCGCCCTCCGCGTAGACGGAGGGCCGCCCGTCGGCCGCTTCGCCCGCGGCCGGCACGACGGACCAGCCCTCGGCGGCCAGGGCCGTCGGTGCCGCGCTCAGCAGCAACAGGGTCAGGCCCAGCACGCGGGCAGCGGGGAGTGCGTACGGCATGCGGCGGCTCCAGGTCGTGGGGCGGGCGGTCAGCGGCGTACCGCCTGATGCCTGCGCGTCAGCCACAGCACACCCGCCGCCCCGGCCAGCAGGACCGTTCCGCCGAGGGTGCCGAGGGCGACCACGGAGTCCTCGGGGCCGGTCTGCGGGAGGGAACCGCCGGAGCCGCTCTGGGACCCGCTGGAACCCGAGGAACCCGAGGAACCCGAGGAACCGGACGAACCCGAGGTCGACGAGCCCGAACCGCCCGCCGCCGTGACGTCGAGGGTCAGCGAGGGACCCGGACTGTTCGAGGGCGAGCACGTGGTCGTGGTGCCGAGTGCCTTGATGGTGAGGACGCCCGCGGTGAAGGTGACCTTGCCGGACTTCTTCGGCGTGTAGGTCCCGCTCAAGTCATTGATTTTTATCGGGGTGTTGGCGGGAATGGCGGCCGCGTTGGCAGCACCGCTGACCGCCACCGTGCCGCTGTCCGCGCCGCCCACCTTGATGACGGCGCTCGGTGTCATCGCACCCTTGCCCAGTTCGACCGGGCTGGAGGACACGCCCTTCTGCCAGGACATGGTGAGCTTGTAGGAGCTGCCGCTCTTGACGCCCTTGATGTCGATGGGAGAGACGGCGCTCTTGTCGCCGATCGGCGTCTTGCACTGGTAGTTGACGTCCACCACGTCGGCCTGGGCCGCGGGGGCGGCCATCAGCACCGCCGAGCCGGCCAGGGCCGCGGCGAACGCGAGCGCGGCGGTTCGTTTCTGGTACGTCCGGTACGACACGGGCCTGCCCCTCATTCCTGACGGCGTCCTCGCCGATTTCCTGACGGAACATCAGATCGGCCGTCAAGGTACGCCCGGGGACTTGTGGAGGGAAGACAAAGTGCGCGCCGGATCCGTGGGGATCCGGCGCGCATCACGTGACGCACGAAGGAGGGTTCGAACCGCCGGTAACCAAAGGCCGCCGGCCGAGGGGCAGTTCGAAGGGCTGCCCGGAGAGCGGGCGGTTCGCGTGACCGTCCAAGGGCGAACCGGTGAACCTGACCCGGATCGCGTGACCGGCCAAGAGCGCGCATGCGGGCCTGAACCGAGTCGCATGGCCCGCCCAGGGCAAGCAGGTGAGCCTGAACCGAGTCGCGTGGCCTGCCCAGGACAGGCAGATGGGCCGGCCGAGGAAAGCCCGGCCGACCCGGGTACGCCGGACAGGTGAAGCTACGCGGGTGCGCCCAGTTCCGCCCATACGGTCTTGCCCGCGACTCCGGGCATCCGTACGACCCCCCAGTCCAGGCAGAGCCGCTGCACGATGAACATGCCGTGGCCGCCGGGACGGCCGGCGCGGTGCGGGGTGCGCGGGGCCGGCTGGCCTGATCCCCGGTCGGAGACCTCGATGCGCAGCACCTTGTTGTCGCAGGAGATCCGGAGTTCGTCCGGGCCCTCGGCGTGCAGACAGGCGTTGGTGACCAGCTCGGAGACGACCAGCAGGACGTCCTCGGCGGCCGCCCGCCGGTCGGCGCTCGCCGCGGGCAGCCAGCCCCAGGCGTACAGCGCCTGCCGGGCGAAGTCGCGGGCGAGCGGAACGACTCCGCTCTCACCTTCGAGGTTCAGGGCGCGTGCCTGGCGGCCGACGGGGGCCGAGGAGACGCTGTCGACGGGCGTCGCGCCCGCCGGAGAGGCGCCGACGACGGGCGTCGCGCTCCGCGCGGACACCGCGGAAGCGCCGCCGTCGCCCGGCTCCGGGCCGCGGTCGCCCGGCGAGCAAGGCCGGGTGGTGCTCATCAGCGCTTCACCTCACCGATTCACCGGTTCACGATTCAAGACTCAGTACGCAGTACTCAGTACGGATGGATCAACGGCTTTCACCGTCTGTGGATCAACAACTTCCGCCGCTCCGGCCGCCGGCTCCTGGACCACCGGCCCATCCAGAATGTCTCCTGCCCGACGGAACCGCGCGAACACCCACTTATTCGGCACGGAACCTGTGACGCGGGTAACGCGCCGGTCACACAGGGACAGCCGGGACTCGGACGGCGACGCGGCCGTCGGCCCCGGCTCAGCCGGACAGGGCCGCTTCGAGTGTGTCGTGAACGGTGAAGACGGCCTCCGCCCCGGTGATCTCAAAGACTCGCGCCACCACCGGCTGCATCGCGGCCAGATGCACCCCGCCGCCCGCGGCCTCGGCCTTCAGCCGGGCGCCGAGCAGCACGTTGAGCCCGGTGGAGTCACAGAACTCCAGCCGGGAGCAGTCGATGACCAGTCGCGCGTACCCCTTTTCGAGGCACCCTTCGAGTGGCTCACGCAACAAATCGGCCGTGTGGTGATCGAGCTCACCCGCGGGGGTCACGACGGCGCTCGCGCCCTCTTCCCGCACTTCGACAAGAAGCCGGCCAGACTGTGCGCTGCCGACCGTCCCGCGGTCCATGCCGTCTCTCTCCCGAGTGTCGCGACTATTGACGTACGCACTCGAACACTACGCCTTCTCTACGGCACCCGACACCCGAACAACCCCATGAAAATGGACATTTCACCACAGATGACACTTGCGGTGAGTTCGGGAAACCGGATAGGGCTAGTAGAGACACCTATCCGACCCGGCCGGCTTTGGAGGCGCCGCACACCGCACTGCACGTATTGGCTTCGGCGGCCATATGCCGAGAACGATGGAGGACACATGTCACCCCGGCTCGACGCATCGCAGACCCTGACGGCGACGTCGGCACCTTCTCCGGGTACCCCGGAGCACGTCGACGTAACCGGAACCGACGGAACCGACGGACTCGCCGGACTTCCCGAGATCCCCCCGTACGCCGAGGTGGGGCCGGTGGACGCACGGGCTCTGTCCAAGACGCTCTTCGCGCGGCTGGTGTCCCTCGAAGAGGGCACGCACGACTACGCGTACGTCCGCAACACGCTCGTCGAACTCAACCTCGCGCTCGTGAAGTTCGCCGCCTCCCGCTTCCGCTCCCGCAGCGAGCCGATGGAGGACATCATCCAGGTCGGCACCATCGGCCTGATCAAGGCGATCGACCGCTTCGAACTGAGCCGCGGCGTCGAGTTCCCCACCTTCGCGATGCCGACGATCATCGGCGAGATCAAGCGCTTCTTCCGTGACACCTCCTGGTCGGTGCGGGTGCCCCGCAGGCTCCAGGAACTCCGGCTCGACCTGGCCAAGGCCGGCGACGAACTGGCCCAGCGCCTCGACCGCGCGCCGACCGTGAACGAGCTCGCGGAACGGCTCGGCATCAGCCGCGACGAGGTCGTCGAGGGCATGGCCGCATCGAACGCCTACACGGCCAGTTCGCTGGACGCCCAGCCCGAGGAGGACGACTCCGAGGGCGCGCTCGCGGACCGCATCGGCTACGAGGACAACGGACTCGAGGGCATCGAGTACGTGGAGTCCCTCAAGCCGCTCATCGCGGAACTCCCGCAGCGCGACCGGCAGATCCTCTCGCTGCGGTTCGTGGCGAACATGACCCAGTCCGAGATCGGCGACGAACTCGGCATCTCCCAGATGCATGTCTCCCGGCTGCTGTCGCGCACCCTCGTGCGACTCCGGAAAGGCCTGACCGTCGAGGAGTGACAGGACTTCGCGGCCCGCGAGGCCGCACATCGGAGCGGTCCGGCGCCGACGGCGCCGGACCGCTCCGTCTCTTCTTCGACAACTCTTGCCCCAAAAGGCCGATCCCGTCACCATGGGCACCCCAAACTGGCCGGTACGTCAGGACGGGACGAGCACGCACCGGGTGCGGGGAGGCGGACGAACATGGCGCAGGGCGACCCGGCCGACAGAGACACCTCGGCCGAGGGGGACGGACAGCCCGCGGGGGCGTCCGACGTACGGCTGACCGAGCTGCTGCGCGCCGGGACCTCCACCGCGTACACGGCTCTCCAGGAACTCCGCGCGCGCCATCGCCCCTCGGTCCTCTCCTACGCCCGGCTGTGCACCACCGGCGAGTCCGGGGCCGGGCAGCTCGCCGCGCAGACCTTCACCCTCGCGGCCCGCGAGACGGCACGCGGCATCGACCCCAACGTCCCCTGGCGGCACCGACTCCTGCTGCTGACCGGACGGTTGGCCGCCTCATGGGCCCGGGACCAGCGGGCCGCGGGCCTCGACCCCGCGCTGCTCCTCGTCCTCGGCACGACCGGCCCCGACGGTCCCGTCCCGTCCCTGCTCCCCGCCTTCCAGTCGCTCCCGTCCCGCGCCCAGGGCCTCATCTGGTACGCGGTCGTGGAGCGCGAGCCCGTGGAACGGACGGCGGTGCTCCTCGGCCTCACCACCGAGGACGTCACCTACGGCACCGCCCAGGCGCTCCAGTCCCTCGGCCAGGCCTGCCTGAAGTACCGGCTGGCCGCCTCGGACGATCCGCGCTGCGGGGACTTCCGCCGGCTGATCGAGGAGTCGGTGCGGCCCGACAATCCCCGCTCGAGCACCGACCTCAACACCCATATGGCGCGCTGCGCGCACTGCTCGGCCGCCTACGAGGAACTGACCGCCCTGCGCGACCATCCGCGCTCCGCCCTGGCCGAGGGCCTGCTGCCCTGGGCGGGCACGGCCTACGTCACGAACGACGTACCGAGGGCGGCGCCCGTCCCGCCCGGGCCCCCCGCCCGCCCGCGGGCGCCGGTGCCGCCCTGGCCGCCGTCCCGCCGGGTCGTCCTGACCTCGGCCGCGGCGCTCGGCGTGGTTCTGGCGCCGGTCCTGTTCCTTCTGCTGTCCTCGGGCGGGACCCCGTCCACGGGCGCGGCGGGTTCGGTCGGCACGCCGTCGGGGCCGCCCGCAGTGACCGTCACGGCCACGGTCCCGGTCACCCCGTCGGCCTCCGCCCCCTCGGCCTCGCCCTCGGCGACCTCGGCGTCACCCTCCCCCACCCGCACGTCGGCGCCGCCGCGGTCACCGAGCCCGAAGCCGTCCCCGACCGTCGCACTCCGCCCGCCGGGCACCGCCTACGCCCAGGTGGTGAACGTCGCCTCGGGTCTGTGTCTGGACATCCGCGACGGCGACCTGGAGAAGGGCACCGATGTCGTCACGGCGCCCTGTACCTCCTCCGCCACCCAGCGCTGGCGCGTCGACACCGGCAGCGGTTCCCTCCGGTCGGCGGCCGACGACGGTTTCTGTCTGGACAGCCGGGGCTCCGTCGACAAGGGCGTGGGCATCTGGGAGTGCTCCTCGCTCGACGGCGACCACGGCGACAACCTCCGGTTCAGCGTCGACGGGGACGGCGTGATCCGCCCGGCCGTGGCCATCGAGACGGCCGTGACACCGGACGGCGACGCCGGGCTGTCCCTGGTGCCGCTGAACGGGGGCACGGGCCAGCGCTGGCGCGTGGGCACCGCCTGACGGGAACCACCTGGCGGGCTCCGGCCCGCAGGGTTCTCAGATCTCGCGGACGCCGCGCCGCCAGACGCCGGTGACCAGCGGAACGCCGGGGCGGTAGGCGAGGTGGACGTGGCTGGGGGCGTCCAGCAGGGCCAGATCGGCGTAGGCACCCGGCGCGATCCGGCCGACGTCGTCCCGGCGCAGTGCCCGCGCGCCTCCCGCCGTCGCCGACCACACGGCCTCGTCCGGGGTCATCCGCATGTCCCGCACCGCGAGCGCGACGCAGAAGGGCACGGACGACGTGAAGGACGAACCGGGGTTGCAGTCGGTGGACAGGGCCACGGTGACACCGGCGTCGATGAGCCTGCGGGCGTTCGGCCACTCGGCGCGGGTGGAGAACTCGGCGCCGGGCAGCAGGGTCGCCACGGTGTCGCCGCTCGCGAGGGCGTCGACGTCCGCGTCCGTCAGGTGGGTGCAGTGGTCGGCGCTCGCCGCGTCCAGCTCGACGGCGAGCTGGACTCCGGGGCCGTACGAGAGCTGGTTGGCGTGCACGCGCGGGTGCAGGCCCTTGGCCTTGCCTGCCGTCAGGATCGCCCGCGCCTGGTCGCCGTCGAAGGCGCCCTTCTCGCAGAAGACGTCCACCCAACGGGCGTACGGGGCACAGGCGTCGAGCATCTCGCCGGTCACCAGGGCGACATAGCCGGCCGGGTCGTCGGCGTAGTCGGGGGAGACGATGTGCGCGCCGAGGTAGGTGACCTCGTCGGTGTGCGAGGCGGCGATGCGCAGCGCGCGGGCCTCGTCCTGGACGGTCAGGCCGTAGCCCGACTTGGTCTCGAAGGTCGTGGTGCCCTGGCGGAGTGCCTCGCGCAGGTAGCGGGTGAGGTTGCGCTCCAGTTCCTCGTCGGAGGCGGCGCGGGTGGCGGCGACGGTGGTGCGGATGCCGCCCGCGCTGTACGCGCGGCCGGACATACGGGCGTTGAACTCCTGGGTGCGGTCACCGGCGAAGACCAGGTGCGAGTGGGAGTCGACGAAGCCCGGGATCACCGCGCGGCCGCCGGCGTCGACCCGGTTGTCAGTGGCGGGTGCTTTGCTTGATTCACCGGTCCACGCGACGCGGTCGCCTTCGATGACGACGGCCGCGTCCTGGATCAGACCGAGCGGGGATCCGTCACCTTGGGAGGGATCGTTGGTGACCAGACTGGCGATGTTGGTGATGACGGTCGTGCTGCTCATGGCGTCCTCAGGGGTGGCGGGACAGCTGGCGGGGGGCGTCGGGCGCGCGGGTGCTCCCGCCCGCCCAAGAGTCAGGAGCGCAGCGCCTGGACGGCGTCCGCGAGCGCTGCCGGCACATCGGGGACGAGGGTGTGCGCGCCGTCGCGCACGACGTGCCGGCCCGCCACGACCGTGTGCCGGACGTCGGCGGCCGTGGCCGCGAATACGGCTGTCTCGGCGCCGAGGCGTGGCAGCGGTCCCGCTGTTCTGACCGAGTCGAGGGCGATCGTCGTGAAGTCGGCGAGCGCGCCCGTCTCGATGCTGCCCGCGTCGTCCCAGCCGAGGGCCGCGTGGCCGTCGGCGGAGGCGGCGCGCAGCAGGGCGGCGGCCGTCCAGTGACCGCGGGTGCGGGTGCGCAGCCGTTCGTTCAGCTCCATCGCGCGGGCCTCTTCGAGGAGGTCGATGACGGCGTGGCTGTCGGAGCCGAGCGAGAGGGGTGAGCCCGCGCCCTGGAGGGCGACGGCGGGGCCGATGCCGTCGGCGAGGTCGCGTTCGGTGGTCGGGCACATGCAGGTGCCGGTGCCCGAGCCGCCGAGCAGGGAGATGTCCTCGTCGGTGAGGTGCGTGTTGTGGACGCCGGTGGTGCGTGGTCCGAGGACGCCGTGGTCGGCGAGCAGCCGGGTGGGCGTGCGGCCGTGCGCGGCCAGGCATGCCTCGTTCTCCGCCGTCTGCTCGGACAGGTGGACGTGGAGCGGGGCGCGCCGCTCCTCGGCCCAGCGGGCCACGGTGGCGAGTTGTCCGGCGGGCACGGCCCGTACGGAGTGGATCGCCGCGCCGATCCGTGCGTGATCCCGGTCCTTGAGAAGTGAAGAGCGTTCCGCCCAGGCGTCGGCGGTGCCGTCGGAGAAGCGCCGCTGGTGGGGGTTGGGCGGCTGCCCGAAGCCGGCGGAGAGGTAGGCCGTGTCGAGCAGGGTGATGCGGATCCCGGCGTCCGCGGCGGCGGCGATGAGCGCCTCGCCCATGGCGTTGGGGTCGGTGTACGGGGTGCCGTCGTGGGCGTGGTGCACGTAGTGGAACTCGCCGACGGCGGTGACTCCGGCGAGCGCCATCTCCGCGTACACCGCGCGGGCCAGCGCGTGGTAGGTCTCCGGGGTCAGCCGGTCCGCGAAGGAGTACATGATCTCGCGCCAGGTCCAGAAGGTGCCGGAGCCGACCTGGACGGTGCCGCGCAGGGCGCGGTGGAAGGCGTGCGAGTGGGCGTTGGCGAGGCCGGGGAGGGTGAGTCCGCGCAGGATCTCGGCGCCCGGGGGCGGGGTGGCGACGCCGGTGCGGACGTCGGTGACACGGCCGTCGGCATCGGCCCCGGAGCCGCCGGCGGACACGGTCACGGCGACGCCCGGCTCGACGTTGGTGTCGAGCCAGGCGTGTTCCAGCCAGTACGTCTGCGTCACCTGGAGGCCAGCCCTTCGAGTACGTCGGCGAGTGCGGTCACCCCGGCCACGCAGTCGTCCTCGGCGGCGTACTCGGCCGGGGAGTGCGAGATGCCCGTGGGGTTGCGTACGAACAGCATGGCGGTCGGGACGGTTCCGGAGAGGATTCCGGCGTCGTGTCCGGCCCCGGTTCCGAGAACGGGGACGTTGAGGACGGCTTCCCGATCCTTGCCCAGGATGCGGGCGAGTTCGTCGCGCAGGGCGTGCTCGAACTCGACGACGGGGGTGAACGACTCACGGATCACGTCGAGTTCGACGCCCTGTGCCTCGGCGTACTCGCGGGCCGCCTTCTCGACGCCGGTGACGACCGTGTCGAGGGTCGCCTGGTCGGCGGCGCGGGAGTCGAGCCAGCCGCGTACGAGGGAGGGGATGGCGTTCACCCCGTTGGGCTCGACGGCGATCTTGCCGAAGGTGGCGACGGCGCCCGCGAGCCGGGCCTCGCGGCGGGCGGCGAGGACGGTCTCGGCGTAGGGCAGCATCGGGTCGTGGCGGTCCACGAGCCGGGTCGTGCCGGCGTGGTTGGCCTCGCCGCGGAAGTCGAAGCGCCAGCGGCCGTGCGGCCAGATGGCGCTGGCGATGCCGACCTGGTCGCCGCCGATGTCGAGGGCGCGGCCCTGCTCGACGTGCAGTTCGACGAAGGCGCCGATCCGGCCGAGCCGCTCGGGGTCGGGTCCGATGGCGCCGGCGTCGTACCCGGCGCGCTCCATGGCCTGCGGCAGGGTGATGCCGTCGGCGTCGGTGAGCCGGTGCGCCTGCTCGACGGTGAGCTGTCCGGCGGCCAGCCGGGAGCCGACGCAGGCGAGCCCGAACCGGGCGCCCTCCTCGTCGCCGAAGTTGACGATGGCGAGCGGCTTGGTGAACTGCACGCCGCGGACGCGGAGTTCGTCGAGCGCGGCGAAGGAGGAGACGACGCCGAGGGGGCCGTCGAAGGCGCCGCCGTCCGGGACGGAGTCCAGGTGCGACCCGGTGACCACGGCGTCTCCCGCGGCGGGGTCGCCGAGCCAGGCCCACTGGTTGCCGTTGCGGTCGAGCTCGTAGGTGAGCCCGCGGGACTCGGCCTGCTGCCGGAACCAGGCCCGGCACTCGGTGTCGGCCCCGGTCCAGGCGAACCGGCGGTAGCCGCCGGAGGCGGAACTGCGGCCGATCGGCAGCAGCTCCGCCCACATGCTGTGGAACGTCACGCGGTGCCGCCCTCGTGACCTTCGCGCATCGGGATGCGCACACCGCGCTCGTCCGCGACGGACTCGGCGATGTCGTAGCCGGCGTCGACGTGACGGATGACGCCCATGCCGGGGTCGTTCGTCAGGACGCGGCGGATCTTCTCGCCGGCGAGCTTGGTGCCGTCGGCGACGGAGACCTGGCCCGCGTGGATGGAGCGGCCCATGCCGACACCGCCGCCGTGGTGGATGGAGACCCAGGAGGCGCCGGAGGCGACGTTGACCATGGCGTTCAGCAGCGGCCAGTCGGCGATCGCGTCGGAGCCGTCGAGCATGGCCTCGGTCTCGCGGTACGGGGAGGCGACGGAGCCGCAGTCGAGGTGGTCGCGGCCGATGGCGAGGGGGGCGGCGAGTTCGCCGGAGGCCACCATGTCGTTGAAGCGCTCACCGGCCTTGTCGCGCTCGCCGTAGCCGAGCCAGCAGATGCGGGCGGGCAGGCCCTGGAAGTGGACGCGCTCGCGGGCCAGCTTGATCCAGCGGTGCAGGGACTCGTTCTCCGGGAACAGGTCGAGGATCGCCTTGTCCGTCTTGTGGATGTCGGAGGCCTCGCCGGACAGGGCCGCCCAGCGGAAGGGGCCCTTGCCCTCGGAGAAGAGGGGGCGGATGTAGGCGGGGACGAAGCCGGGGAAGGCGAAGGCGCGGTCGTACCCGGCGAGCTGGGCCTCACCGCGGATGGAGTTGCCGTAGTCGAAGACCTCGGCGCCCGCGTCCATGAAGCCGACCATGGCCTCGACGTGTGTGGCCATGGACTCACGGGCGCGGGTGGTGAAGCCCGCCGGGTCCTTGGCGGCCGCGTCGGCCATGTCGTCGAAGTCGATGCCGACGGGGAGGTAGGCGAGCGGGTCGTGGGCCGAGGTCTGGTCGGTCACGATGTCGATGGGGGCGCCTTCCGCGAGCATCTGCGGGAGGAGCTCGGCCGCGTTGCCGAGCAGGCCGATGGAGAGCGGCCTGCGGGCGTCACGGGCCTCCACCGCGAGCTCCAGGGCGTGGCGCAGGTTGTCGGCCTTCACGTCCAGGTAGCGGTGCTCGATGCGGCGCTCGATGGCGCGCGGGTCCACGTCGATGCAGATCGCGACGCCGTCGTTCATCGTCACGGCGAGCGGCTGGGCGCCGCCCATGCCGCCGAGTCCGGCGGTCAGCGTGATGGTGCCGGCGAGGGTGCCGTTGAACTTCTTCGCGGCGACGGCGGAGAAGGTCTCGTAGGTGCCCTGGAGGATGCCCTGGGTGCCGATGTAGATCCAGGAACCGGCGGTCATCTGGCCGTACATGGTCAGACCCAGCTGCTCCAGGCGCCGGAACTCCTCCCAGTTGGCCCAGTCGCCGACCAGGTTGGAGTTGGCGATCAGGACGCGCGGGGCCCACTCGTGGGTCTGCATGACGCCGACGGGGCGGCCGGACTGGACCAGCATGGTCTCGTCCTGCTTGAGGGTGCGCAGGGTGCGGACCATGGCGTCGTAGGAGCGCCAGTCACGGGCGGCCTTGCCGGTGCCGCCGTAGACGACGAGCTTGTCGGGGTGCTCGGCGACCTCGGGGTCGAGGTTGTTCTGGAGCATCCGCAGGGCGGCTTCCTGCTGCCATCCCAGGGTGCTCAGTTCCGTACCGCGCGGCGCTCGGACGGGGCGGGGTCCTGACATGGTCTGCCTCCTAGCGGACTGTTGCTATAGATATTCACATCCTGACTTGTTGAATAGAGCTAGTCAATAGGCGCGCGGTCCCGCACGCGCTCCTGCCGGATGTTTGGCTGGGACGCATGGGCGCAGACATGGACAGGGCAGGGGACCGGGCGGACGACAGGGCGGGCGGGGCCGCGATGACTTCGGCGGAGACTTCGGACGCGACGCGGGTCCCGCGGCGGGACGACGCCGTGCGGGCCGCCCTGGAACAGGGGCTCCTCACCGCGGACCGTCCCGTCGTCGCGCTCCTCGACGCGACCGGCATCCGGGCCTCGGCCGCCGCGCTGCACACCGCCTTCGACGCGATCACCGCTCCCGGCACTCCGGTACTGCACGCCTTCGCGGTGAAGGCGACACCCCTCGTGCCCGTCCTGCGGCTGCTGCGCGAGCAGGGCATCGGCGCGGAGGTGGCGAGCCCCGGAGAGCTCGCGCTCGCCGCCGCGGCGGGAATCCCGCCGGAGCGGACCGTGCTGGACTCGCCGGCGAAGACGCCCGCCGAACTGCGCGAGGCGCTGGGGCTCGGCGTCGCGGTCAACGCGGACAGCCCGCAGGAGCTGGACCGCATCGACGCCCTCGTCCGCTCCGCCGCCACCGCCTCCCCCATCGGAATCCGGGTGAACCCGCAGGTCGGCGGGGGTTCGATCGAGGCACTGTCCACGGCGACGACGACCTCCAAGTTCGGCGTCGCGCTGCGGGACGAGGGGGCCCGCGCGTGGATCGTGCGGGCGTACGCCGACCGTCCGTGGCTGACCCGGCTGCACGTGCACTCGGGCTCGCAGGGCATGCCTCTCACGCTGATGGCGCAGGGTGTGGCGGAGACGTACGAGCTGGCGGAGGAGATCAACCGGCATGCCGGGCGACGGCAGGTCGACACGGTCGACATCGGCGGCGGGCTGCCCGTCGACTTCGGCTCCGACGCCATGGAACCGACGTACGCGCGGTACGCGCGGCTACTCGCGGAGGCGGCGCCGGGACTGTTCGACGGGCGGTACGGACTGGTCACCGAGTTCGGGCGGTCGCTGCTGGCCAAGCACGGAACGGTGCTGGCGCGGGTGGAGTACACGAAGTCCGCCGGGGGCCGGGCGGTCGCGGTCACCCACGCCGGGGTGCAGGTGGCGACGCGCACGGTGTACGCGCCGGGGTCGTGGCCGCTGCGGATCGCCGCGTACGACGCGAAGGGCCGCCCGAAGCCGGGGCCGGACGTCGTCCAGGACGTCGCGGGCCCGGCCTGCTTCGCGGGCGACCTGCTCGCGAAGGGCCGCCCGCTGCCCCTGCTCGAACCGGGCGACCACGTGGCCGCGCTGGACACCGGCGCGTACTGCTTCGCCCACCACTACGCCTACAACTCCCTGGCCCGCCCCGGCGTCTACGGCTTCGCCCCGGCCGAAGGCGACCCGGGAGCCACCCGCTTCGCGGTCGTGCGGACCCCCCAGACCCTCGCCGAGATCGTCACCGAATCAGGCGGCCCCCACACCCGCTCACTCACCGACCTGTAGAACCGGGGAAGATCCAGCCCCTCCGGCCGACTGACAAATCCAGCCCCTCCGGCGTTCGAGGAGCGATCCGGGGCGGAGCCCCGGGAAGGGGCGGAGGGGGCGAATCCAAGAAGGGCGGCACCGGCCGACCGACACCGACCGACGAGCGCCGGCCGACGGCACCGCACCGACCGGCGGGCGTCGGCGACACCGGCGGACACCGGGGCGCACTGAAAGCGCCGGGCGCCCGATCGCACCCATGTGCGCCCCCGCCACACCGGTCCTGGGCAGCACAAACCGACCTCGGAGGGTTTGAGGCCGCCAGAGAATGTGGTCAGTTGACCCACCTTAGTCACCGCGGGCATTTTCCACAGGAAAATGCCGGATCACTCCCTTCCCGTGCACACAGTGCGTAACTTCGGCGTCACTCGGCCGAACCCTTTGGCGGGAGGGAGACACGGTGCCCGGTATCGACGAGTGCCTGCTGGAGGCCATGACACTGCCAGGTGCCCGGGGCGCCTCGGTGGTCGACTGGACCAGCGGCCTGGCTCTGGGCACGGTCGGCGACGCTCCGGGCGACGACCACGAGACGACCGCGGCGGAGGCCGCCGAGCTGGCCCGGCTCGCCGCGGAGAACCGCTCGTTCGCTCCCAAGGGCGGCTCCGACTGGTCCGAGTGGTCCGACCAGGAGACCCCGATCGAAGACCTGATCATCAGCAACCGCGACAGCTACCACGTCCTGCGGTTCGTCCGGACCGCCTTCGACAGCAGCGTGTTCCTGCATCTGTGGCTGGCCCGCTCGGACGGCAATCTCGCCCTGGCCCGCATCCGGCTGGGCGAGATGGCCGGACGGCTGGTGCTCGTATGACCACCGTCAGGACACCTCCCCCGCCCCGGCTCCCGATACGGGACACGGCGCAGGGCACCGTCGGCGGCGTCTCCCCGATGCTCAGCCGGCTCGCCGAGGAGCGGGCCACCGGTGTCCTCATCCGTGAGCGCGGCACCCTCTATCTCGCCGACGGCGAGGTGGTGCACGCCGAGAGCCCGGCCACCCCCGGCCTCGACGTACTGTTCTCCGTCCACGGCGTACTGGCCCCCGAGGTGTGGCGGGAGGCGGTCGCCGCCGCCGGGGCGCGCCGCAGGGTCGGCCGGTTCCTGATCGACAGCGGGCGGATCGCGGAGGGCGCGCTCGAGCTGTGCCACCTCGGCTCCCTCTACGACGCCGCGTACTTCGTCCTCGGGCCGAGCAGCACCCCGAGCCGCTTCCGGTACGGCGCCGCGCACTGGTTCGGCCCGCTCCGCCCGGTCCCGGTCGCCGCGCTGGAGCGCGAGACGGTGCGCCGGCGTGAACTCCTGCACCGGATCTGGCCCGACCCGGCGACCGACACCGCGCCACTGCGGCGCGCCCCGCTCGCCGCGGGGCCGGCAGTCCCGGTGCGCCAGGGGGCCGTCCTCGACCGGGTGGACGGCGTCCGCACGGCGGCGGAGGTGTCCCTCGCGCTGGGGCGGCCCGCCTTCCACACGCTCGTCGACCTGCGCCGGCTCGCCGCCGCCGGACTCGTGACGGCCGCGCCCGAACCGCAGCCGCTCCCCCCGCCCAGCGTGCTCACCCAGACCTCCACCGATCCCGACGTCGCGCTGCTGCGACGACTCAGAGACGCGCTGGAGGCCTTGTGAGTCCCAACCCCGCGGGAGGCCTTGTGATCCGCGCGCTACGACAGCGTGCCGAGAGGAGACTGCTGATGGCGGCGGAGGCCGAAGTCCTGGACGAACTCCATCGGTTGAGGGCCAGGGTGCCCCAGCTGACCGGAGCACTCGCGGCCAGCGCCGACGGTCTCGTCCTCGCCCACGACACACCCGGCGTCGAGCCGGACGGCCTGGCCGCGCTCACCGCGGCCGCCCTGGGGGTCGCCATCCGCATGGCCGAGTCCACCGGCCACGGCGACCTGCGCGAACTGCTGGTGCGCGGCGTCCACGGGTATGTCGCGACGTACGCGGCGGGCGGCTCCGCCGTGCTGACGCTGCTCGCCCAGGACCGGGTCAACGTCGGCCGACTGCACCTGGAGGGGCGGCGCTCCGGCACCCGGATCGGCGAACTCGTCGACGCCGCCACCGCCCGGGGCGAGCCGGCCGCCGAACCGGCCAAGCCCTCCGCGAAGCCCTCGTCACGCACGCGCACCCCGCGCGGTCCCACCCCGCGTACCACATCCAGCCCTGCCACCAACCACCCGAGAACATCAGAGAGCTGAAGGAGCACCACATCATGACGAACACCGAGACCGCCCTCAAAGAGGCTCTGGCGTCCATCGAGGGTGCGACCGGAGCCGCCCTCGTCGACTACACCAGCGGAATGGCGCTGGGCACCATCGGCGGCAGCAAGAGCTTCGACCTCACCGTCGCGGCCGCCGGCAACACCGACGTCGTCCGCGCCAAACTGCGCACGATGGAACACCTGGGCCTGAAGGGCGACATCGAGGACATCCTGATCACGCTCTCCGACCAGTACCACCTGATCCGGCTGATGAAGGGCCGCGGCGGGAACGGCCTGTTCCTGTACCTGGTCCTCGACCAGAAGCGGGCCAACCTGGCGATGGCCCGGCACCAGCTCAAGCGGATCGAGAACGACCTCGAGGTCTAGTACCCGACAGTCGACGTTCGCACCGACAGCCGACGTTCGCCCGTCGGGCGACGTCCGTTCCGGTCAGTGACGCCGCGCCCCACCGGGTGCGGCGTCACCCGCCGCCACTCCGGTGGCCCGCACGGCCCGGACCGGCTTGCCCACGGGAGCACCCGCGCGCGGGCCGAGCCAGTCGACACGCACCCAGATCAGCGCCTGTCCGGCACGCTCCAGGCGGCCGAGCCGGCCGGCCTTCAGCCACAGTCCGACGCCCGCGCCGGCGAGCAGCATGCCGCCCGCGGCGGGCACCGCGAACGAGCCGGCCAGCGCGGCGGCGAAGGCGAGCAGCAGCCACCAGCGGTGACCCCGGCGCCAGTTGCGAAGGGTCATGGCACGGTCCTGGAGCACATCGTGCTTGCCGGCGCGGTCGGCCGAGCGGACCAGGGCGTCGTACCGCTTCCCGCGCCAGTACGCCACCACGGGCGCCGCGACGAGAAACAGCGCGGCCCCCGCCATGACGCCGATCCTGCGCCCGGTCAGCCCGGGAAGCAGCACTCCGATCCCGGCGGCGAACACCCCGCACCACCACAGCGGTACCGCTCCCGCCCGCACCACGACGGCCACCCGGGCCAGTCCCTGTCCTCCGCGCGCCACGATCCGCCTCCCGTCCCCGCACAGCCACGTCCACGGGCACGCCGACCGCCGTGACGCCCGTGTGCCCTGGGCGCGCAGGCTAGCCACGGAAGGTGAGACGCGTCTGAGAAACGCCGGAACGACCGCTCCGGCGCCCGGAGCGACGCCTACTCCACGAACAGTCCCCGTACGGCGGCCCGCGCGTCGAACTGCTCCAGCCGTGCCTGCGCGTCCGGCAGGTCGTCGCACATGGCCTCCAGCAGCACGCGGCCGAGCAGCATCGGCGCGCACGCCGTGTCGAACGCGAGGCCGGTGCCGACGGCGGCGGGGAGCAGCAGGTCGGACACCTTCGCCACCGGCGCGAACGCCGAGTCCGCGACCGTGACGACCGTCAGCCCGGCCTCCTTCGCGTAGGCGAGGGCGTCGACGACCTCGCGCGGGTGGCGGGGCAGCGCGAAGCACAGCAGGGCCGTGGCCCCGGCCCGGACGGCCGCGTCGATACGGTCCTGGAGCATCGTGCCGCCCTCGTGCAGCAGCCGGACGTCGGGGTGCACCTTGGCGGCGAAGTAGGCGAAGCCGTAGGCCTGGGAGGCGGCGGCGCGCAGCCCGAGGACGGGCAGCGGACGGGACGCGGCCAGCAGGCGCCCCGCCCGCGCGACCGGGCGCGGATCGGCGAGCACGGCGGCGAGGTGGCGCAGGTTCTCGATCTCGGCCTCGACGGCCTGCTGGTACTCGTTGTACGAGGCGGTGTCGGCGGCCGGTTCGGCGGGCGCGACCTCGCGCAGGTGCTTGCGCAGCGCCGGGTAGCCGTCGAAGCCGAGCGCGACCGCGAAGCGGGTGACGGAGGGCTGGCTGACTCCGGCGAGTTCGGCGAGTTCGACACTGGACAGGAACGGCACGTCGGCGGCGCTGCGCACCATGCTGTGGGCGATGCGGCGCTGGGTCGGGGTGAGCCGGCGTCCCTCGAAGAGGGTCTGGAGCCGTCCGGCGGGGCTGTCGCCCACACTCGTGTCGCGCTCCACGGCGCCGTCCCCCGTCGTCCCGCCGGCTCCCGTAGTCCCTCCGGCCCCCACGGCCCCGCTGCCGTCCCCGTTCCTGTCGGCGCCTCCGGCCGTGTCGCTGCCCGTGCTCATGACGTGCTCCCCCTCCAGATGTCCGTGAACCGGTCGAGCAGTGCGGCGGCCGCCGTCACATCGTCCGTGAGCGGCCGGTCGGCCTGCTCCGCGTCGAGCACCGCCTCGGCCAGCTCAAGTGCCCGCCCGGCCGGCAGCTCCGGGTCGGGCCGCAGGTCGCGCTGGCGCAGCGCCCGCACCGCGGCGACCAGTTCGCAGCCGACGACGAGACGGTACGCACCGCACGCGCGCAGCGTCTGGCGTGCGGCGAGCGAGGCGAAGCTCGCCTGTTCCTCGACGCCCCGGGAGAGTACAGCGTGACCGAGCGAGGCGGGCGCGGAGAAGGCCCGCAGGTCACCGAGTGCGGCACCGGCGGCGTACTCCAGGATCATCACTCCCGAGGCCGCGGGTTCGTGGTCGGCGAGGAAGGGGCGCAGCCGGGTGTAGGCGGGTTCGTTGAGGGTGGACAGGCGGGACGTGGACAGGCGTGCCACCTGGGTGACCGCGAGCCTGAAGTGATCCAGGGCCAAGGCGAGTTGGGCCTGGTAGAAGCCGCCGTGGTGATAGGCGGCCATGTCCTCGGGGGAGATGAGCGGGTTCTCCGCGGCGGCGTTGATCTCCACCGAGAGGACCATCTCCAGCGCGTCCGCCGCGTCGTGCGCGGGGCCGTGGATCTGCGGCAGGCAGCGGAAGCCGTACGGGTCCTGGATCCGCCCGAGCGGTGGCGTGGGCCGGTCCGCCGCGCCGATCAACTCCCGCATCCGGCGCGCCACTTCGACCGACCCCCGGTGCGGCCTGGCGGCGTGCACGGGCGCCGCGTAGGCCTCGTGGGACCCGTCGACCGCCAGCAGAGACAGGGCCGCGACGACCTGGGTCGCGCCGATCAGCCCGCGCAGCTCGTGCAGGGCGAGGACGGACTGTCCGAGGGTGAGCGCGTTGCTGCTGATGAGCGCGAGGGCGTCGTTGTTGTCGAGTGCCAGAGGCTCGGGAGCCACCCCCTCACCGGACGGCGTGCCCAGGCCCCTCCACGGGTGCTCGCCCGCGAGGGCCAGGCCCACCTGGGCCAGGGCGGCGATGTCCCCGGTACCGACCGAGCCGAGCTCGTTGACGACCGGGTACGCGCCGCTCTCCAGCGCCTCGCACAGGGCCGTCACGACGGTGGGCCGCAGTCCCGCGCCGCCCGCGAGGAGCTGGTTCGCGCGGACCGCGAGCATCGCCCGGACCTGCCTGGCAGGCAGTTCCTCGCCGATGGCCCCGGCGTGGCTGCGCAGCAGGCGCAGGCCATGGCCGGCGGCCGCCTCGGAAGGCACGCCCTCGTTCCGGTTGGCGCCGACGCCGGTGGAGCGGCCGTAGACGCGGCCGGTGGCGGCGATCCGCCGGGCGGCACACCAGGACTCCTCGGCCCGCTTCATCGCGTCCGTGCCGGGAACGGGCCGCGCGGTCCCGTCCGCGAGCCGTACGACGTCGTCGACACCCGTGCTGCGGCCGTCCAGGACGACGAGCGCGACGGCCGCCACCGGGGGCGTCACCGCACACGACGTGTCCACGGTCCCGGACGACATCACGCACCCACCCTTCTATTCAGGTACCGAGAACTCTGCATGACGATATGCAGACCGGGCAAGGGGCGTCTTGCGGGGGCTCGGCCCAGCCGCAACAGGGGGGCTGTCCCCAGTGCCACGCGCGCTCCGGCTGTCTAACGTGATGGACATGACCGGTATGAACGCCCGCCATGACGACGCGGAGCTGAAGAAGGAACTCGACGCCACCCTGCACGCGCGCAGGGAACTGGGCGAGGAGTACGAGTCCGCGCTGGTCGACTCCTTCCTGGAGAAGGTCGAACAGCACCTCGACGGCGCCGTCGACCGCCGGGTGCGCCGTCGGCTCGCCGAACAGCAGATGGTGGCGGCGCGGGGCACGCGCTCCCCCCAGTCGTCCGACTCCTGGGGCGAGCGTTTCGGCTTCGCGATCGTCTCGCTCGTCCTCGCGGTGCCGCTCTCCGCGATCGGCGGCGGAATCGCGCATCTGCCCGGCCTGCTCGTCGCCTGGGCCGGCATCGTCGGCGTGAACGTGGTCCAGGCGGCCCGCCTCTCCCCCGGCTTCTTCGGCCGCCGCAGGTCCCGGCCGGAGTCGGACTGGGAGGAGTAGCCGCCGGAAAGCGACACCGGGAGCGGGACGTCACCGGGCGGGATCCAGGTGCCGCACGGCCCCGTACGGCATACGAAAGGGCCCGGCACTCGGGGTGAGTGCCGGGCCCTTCGACGTATTGCGCGGGGACCGCCGCACCCCCGGTGAAGGGGGGCGGGACGACGGCGGTCCCCGCGGGGGACGCGAGCCGGGTCAGGACCGGGCTGTGCGTCCTAGGCGTCCATGGAGGTCCGGGAGCCGCTCCGGAGGTCCTTGGCGCCGTTCTGCGCCGGCCGGGCGGGGAGCCGCTCCCGCCCTGCCGACACCCACCAATGTGCCGGACCCGTGTTAAGCGGGTGCTGCGCGGACGTGACGCGCTCGTACCACTTCCGCGAAGTTCACCCCGGCCGGAGCCGGAAGATCCACACGGATCCGGCACTTCGAACAAAAATCCCGCGGCGGCCCAGGTCAGCCGGACGATGTGTGCCCGGCACCGCCCTCGCCCGGCACCCGTCCGTCCGGAGAAGTCACCAGGCGCCCGCCCTGGCCGACATCCCCGGCCCCGACCGGCGTCCCCGGCCCCCGGGAGTCTCCGGGGGCCGGGAGCGGTCAGGCCCTGACGCCGCCCTTGGCCAGGAAGGAGAGCAGGTCCTGCCGGCTGACGACTCCGGTGGGCTTGCCCTCGACGAGCACGATCGCCGCGTCGGCGCCGCCGAGCACGGACATCAGGTCCGCGACGGGCTCACCGGAGCCGACCTGCGGCAGCGGAGACGACATGTGCTTCTCCAGCGGGTCGTCCAGGGAGGCCCGCTTGGTGAACAGCGCGTCCAGGAGCTCGCGCTCCACGACCGACCCGATGACCTCGGCGGCCATCACGTCCGGGTGACCGGCGCCCGGCTTGACGATCGGCATCTGCGAGACGCCGTACTCGCGCAGCACCTCGATGGCCTCGCCGACGGTCTCCTCCGGGTGCATGTGCACCAGCGAGGGGATCGAGGCGCCCGCCTTGTCGTTCAGCACGTCGGCGACCCGGGCGCTCGGGCCGGTGTCCTCCAGGAAGCCGTAGTCGGCCATCCACTCGTCGTTGAAGATCTTGCTGAGGTAGCCGCGTCCGCTGTCGGGGAGCAGGACGACCACGACGTCGTCGGGGCCGAGGCGCTCCGCGACCCGCAGCGCGGCGACCACGGCCATGCCGCAGGAGCCGCCGACGAGCAGGCCCTCCTCCTTGGCGAGCCTTCGCGTCATCTGGAAGGAGTCCTTGTCGGACACGGCGACGATCTCGTCCGCGACCGTACGGTCGTACGCGGTCGGCCAGAAGTCCTCACCGACGCCCTCGACGAGGTAGGGCCGGCCGGAGCCGCCGGAGTACACGGACCCCTCGGGGTCGGCGCCGACGACCTGCACCTTGCCGTCGCTGGCGTCCTTCAGATACCGGCCGGTGCCGGAGATCGTGCCGCCGGTGCCCACGCCCGCGACGAAGTGGGTGATCTTCCCCTCCGTCTGCTCCCACAGCTCGGGGCCGGTCGAGTGATAGTGCGAGAGCGGGTTGTTCGGGTTGGAGTACTGGTCGGGCTTCCAGGCCCCCGGCGTCTCCCGGACCAGCCGGTCGGAGACGTTGTAGTACGAGTCCGGGTGCTCCGGGTCGACCGCGGTGGGGCAGACCACGACGTCGGCGCCGTAGGCGCGCATCACGTTGATCTTGTCGGTGGAGACCTTGTCGGGGCACACGAAGATGCAGTGGTACCCCTTCTGCTGCGCCACGATGGCGAGGCCCACACCGGTGTTACCGCTGGTCGGCTCGACGATCGTGCCGCCGGGCTTGAGCGCGCCGCTCTCCTCCGCGGCCTCGATCATGCGCAGGGCGATGCGGTCCTTCACGGATCCGCCGGGGTTGAAGTACTCGACCTTCGCCAGGACCGTCGCCTGGATCCCCGCGGTCACGCTGTTGAGTCTCACCAGCGGGGTGTTGCCGACGAGACTGATCATCGAGTCGTGGAATTGCACCGTTGTCTCCGGAGCTGCGTTTTCAACAGGAATGGTCACGTCAGCCTACGGCCCTGAGCAGCCGTTCACTCTCGGTTGAGATTGGCCCACCCGCTCTTCGGGGCAAGCAGTGGTTGTACGGCTACAGGAGGTGGCGGCGAGGAATGTCGAGTATGTCGAGGGCGAGGGTGGCCCGGCGGATCGCCGCGGGCGCGGCGTACGGCGGGGGCGGCGTCGGGCTGGTGGGGGCGGCGGCGGTCGGTCTGGTGCTGGCCGAGGTGCAGTTGGTCAAGCGCCATGTGGGCAACGGACACGCTCCCTACGCCCCGCGCGCGGACGGTCTCTACGGGTACGACTACACCGGCGCCCCCGCCGGTGAACCCCCGCTGCGGCTGACGATGCTCGGCGACTCGACGGCCGCCGGCCAGGGAGTGCGCCGGGCCCGCCAGACGCCGGGGGCGCTGCTGTCCTCCGGGCTCGCGGCGGTGGCCGAGCGGCCGGTGGAGCTGTGCAATGTGGCGCTGCCCGGCGCCCAGTCCGACGACCTGGACCGGCAGGTCGCGCTCGCCCTCACGGACACCTCCCGGCTGCCCGACGTCTGCGTGATCATGATCGGCGCGAACGACGTGACGCACCGGATGCCGCCGACGCGCTCCGTCCGTCATCTGTCCGCGGCGGTACGACGGCTGCGCACCGCCGGCGCGGAGGTGGTCGTCGGCACGTGTCCCGACCTGGGCACGGTCGAGGAGGTCCAGCAGCCGCTGCGCTGGCTGGCCCGGCGGGCCTCGCGGCAGCTCGCCGCCGCCCAGACGATCGGGACCGTCGAGCAGGGCGGCCGTACGGTGTCCCTCGGCGACCTGCTGGGCCCCGAGTTCGCGGCGAACCCGCGCGAGCTGTTCGGCCCGGACCACTACCACCCATCGGCCGAGGGGTACGCCACGGCGGCCATGGCCCTGCTTCCGACGGTCTGCGCCGCGCTCGGCCTCTGGCCGGCCGAGGAGGAGCGGCCGGACGTCTCGCGCAACGAGGGGTTCCTTCCGGTCGCGCGGGCGGCCGCGGAGGCCGCGTCCGAGCCCGGCACCGAGGTGACCGCCGCCATGCCCACCGGCCCGCGCGGCCCCTGGGCCCTCCTGAAGCGCCGCCGCCGCCAACGCCTCCCGGCAACGGACCCGGCCCCAACCCCGACCAACTGACCTCCCACGGATCCCTCCGGGGGCGGGCCCCAGGCGTCTGGCCCCGCCCGGCACCGATCTCCGAGCCCCGTCCGGGCGGTCCGTACCCGGCTGCGGGCGCGTGGGGGCCGGCCGCGCGGTTCCCCGCGCCCCTGGGTGTCTCGCCTCGCCCGCGAGACCAGGTGCCGCCGGCGAGAGTTGCAGTCCCTCCGGCGACGAATCCACCCCGCCGGCGAGAGATTTCAGCCCCTCCGGCGTTTGCGGAGCGGGGTCCGGGACGGAGCCGCGGGGGCGGCCACCCCCGCGCGCGGGGGCACCTCCTCACCCCGGCCGGGGAAGCACACCCCCAAGGCGCCCCCGCCAGAGAAAAGCAAGCGCTTAGAAAAGTGCGTCCGGTGTCACACCCCCACACCGGTGACCTCGACGGTACGTACGGGTAACTTCCCAAGCAGCCCTGCACACTTCCCGTACGCCAATGGAGCCGTGATGCCCGAAGCCGTGATCGTCTCAGCCGCCCGCTCCCCGATCGGCCGCGCCTTCAAAGGCTCTCTGAAGGACGTGCGCCCCGACGACCTGACCGCCACGATCATCCAGGCCGCCCTCGCCAAGGTCCCCGAGCTGGACCCGAAGCTCATCGAAGACCTGATGCTCGGCTGTGGCCTCCCCGGCGGCGAGCAGGGCCACAACCTCGGCCGCATCGTGGCCGTGCAGATGGGAATGGACCACCTCCCGGGCTGCACGATCACCCGTTACTGTTCCTCCTCGCTCCAGACCTCCCGCATGGCCCTGCACGCCATCAAGGCGGGCGAGGGCGACGTCTTCATCTCGGCGGGCGTCGAGATGGTGTCGCGTTCCGTCAAGGGCACCTCCGACGGCATGCCCGAGACCCACAACCCCCTCTTCGCCGACGCCGAGGCCCGCACGCTCGAGGTCGCACAGTCGGAGGGTTCGACCTGGCACGACCCGCGCGAGGACGGCCTGATCCCGGACGCGTACATCGCGATGGGCCAGACCGCCGAGAACCTGGCCCGCCTCAAGGGCGTCACCCGCCAGGACATGGACGAGTTCGGCGTGCGCTCGCAGAACCTCGCCGAGGAAGCCGTCAAGAACGGCTTCTGGGAGCGCGAGATCACCCCGATCACGACCCCGGACGGAACGGTGGTCAGCAAGGACGACGGTCCGCGCGCCGGCGTGACGCTGGAGGGCGTCCAGGGCCTCAAGCCGGTCTTCCGCCCCGACGGCCTGGTCACCGCGGCCAACTGCTGCCCGCTGAACGACGGCGCCGCCGCCCTCGTGATCATGTCCGACACGAAGGCCCGCGAGCTCGGCCTGACCCCGCTCGCCCGCATCGTGTCGACCGGTGTCACCGGCCTCTCCCCCGAGATCATGGGCCTCGGCCCGGTGGAGGCCAGCAAGCAGGCGCTGAGCCGCGCCGGCCTGACCGTCGACGACATCGACCTGTTCGAGATCAACGAGGCCTTCGCCGCCCAGGTGATCCCGAGCGCCCGCGACCTCGGCATCCCGCTGGACAAGCTGAACGTGAACGGCGGCGCCATCGCCGTCGGCCACCCCTTCGGCATGACCGGCGCCCGCATCACCGGCACCCTCATCAACGGCCTCCAGTTCCACGACAAGCAGTTCGGCCTGGAGACCATGTGCGTCGGTGGCGGCCAGGGCATGGCGATGGTCATCGAGCGCCTCAGCTGACCACGGCGACCCGTTCCTGTGACGGGTTTTGAACCCAGCGTGAACGAATCGGCCCAGAAGCCCGGAACCACCGGGCCTCTGGGCCGATTTGTGATCCAATCCCTTCCAAGATGTGACCTATGTCCCCTCGGATGGGTATTCCCGCAGGTCAGATGCGTGCACGGCTAAACCTGGGGCCCAAAGTCCTGTCCTATTCGTGACGTTACGCACTGACAGTTTGATGGTTCGCCCTTCAAGCTGATGTAGGAAGTCGGGGGCCGACTTTGAACCGGGAGTACGTCAGTGAGCGCCATGCCGATTGCTCTGCTGCTCACCACCGCCGCAAGTGCGGCCGTGGGCGTCGCCGTTCTGCGCACCCTGCGGGGCGTGCGTCGGCAGGTTGCAGCCCTGCACAGCGAACTCGTCGCCAGCCGTGCCGGTATGGCGCGGGCTCTCGTACCCGCGGCGCGCGGATCCGCCGACGCGGACGAGATACGCACGGCCGTGGCCGAGGCGCTGGCCGAGGAGCGGGAGCGGGAGCTCGCCGAGGCGCGGGCCTTCTGGGCCGCCCAGGAGGCGCGTGACGCCTCCGACGCGCCCTCGCTGCTCGGGCTGCCCGACACCGAGCTGTTCCTGCCGCGCCACTCCGACTTCGTGGGTCTCGACCACCTGGAGCCGGCGGCGGAGACAGGTGCGGACCTGGAGGAGTTCCTCCAGACCGATACCACGGGCGACTCCCCGGAACTGGCCGCGGCCCGCCGCCGTCACCCCTCGCACCCGGACTTCGTTCCCGTCCAGTCACCGGTGGTCAACGACCACGAACGCACGGTGACCCGCCTGGAGGAGCTCGCCGAGTCCCGTACGGAACTGGCGGACGTCCGCCCCGGTCCGCTCGGCACCCTCGACGTCTACGTCTTCGCCGACGGCACGACCCTGTGCATGACCCCCGGCCACCGCGACACCGCGCAGCGGCTCGCCGCCGCCCTGGCGGCCGGCCAGACACCGGTCCTGCTGGGCGGTTCCGGCGTCTCGGGCGCGTACGCCCTGACCTTCGCCTTCGGCGAGGAGAACGTCTACATCCTGGCGGACCGCGTCATAGCGTCGCTGTAGCGTCCGCCCCCAGGGGGCGGGCCGCACGACACCCCGCGCGCCGGAGTCGACCGAGAGGTCAGACCCCGGCGCGTTTCTGCGCCTCGGCCACGAGCGTGACCGCTTCGGCCAGTTCCTCGTCGTTCCTCAGCACGAGGGCCAAGTCGTGCGCGGCGACCGTGATTTGGTCGGCGGCGGCGAACATCCCGGCGTCGGGCATCTCCCGGGGCTCCCCCGACGGGTCCTCGACCCGCTGGGTGCGCAGAGCGAACTCCCTGGCCAGCCCCAGTGCCTCGGCCGCGGCACTGCGTTGCAGGCGGCTCTGCGGAGCGGCCCGCAACCGGTCGGCGAAATGGTCCACGGCTCGGGTCAACGGCGTCGTATCCAGCACGCCGCGAGACTACGCGCAGCGGCGGGACTGTTGCCAACAACCCAACCCTCAGGCACGGTGGCGTGAAGGACCGGCTTACATCCCCTTTGCGTTCGGAGGCGCCGATGTCCCAAGTCTTCTCCGAGGAGACCCATCGCAACCTGCTCGCCCGCATCCCCCATTGCACCGGTCGTGAGATCTCCGACTGGCTTCGCACCGTGGACGAAGGCCCCGCCCTCTTCCGCTTCGAGGAGAAGGTCAGCTGGCTCCGCGCCGAGCACGACCTCGCGTACGGCCACGCCAAAGCGATCATTCACGAGTACGACCTGAGGAGGGCCGCGCGCAAACTGCTGTGAGCGCGCACCACCGAGACACCAGGCAACCGACGACACGCACGTGACGACACGCACCCATGACGAAGGGCCCGCGAACTGGTGGTTCGCGGGCCCTTCATTCAGGTCGGCTGACGGCCTGTCCGGCCGCCGGCGCCGCTAGTCCCTGCCGCTGAAGATGGCGACCAGGCGCAGCATCTCGACGTAGATCCACACGAGGGTCATGGTCAGGCCGAACGCGGCCAGCCAGGCCTCTTCCTTCGGCGCACCGTAGGTGATGCCGTCCTCGATCTGCTTGAAGTCGAGGGTCAGGAAGAACGCGCCGATCAGGATCGCCAGGATGCCGACGACCGCGCCCAGCGGGCCGCTGCTGCGCAGTCCGCCGTCAGGGGCGATGCCGAAGACGACCAGGAGCAGGTTCACCGCCATGACGGCGATGAAGGCGATGGCGATGGTCATGCCGATACGCGCGTACCGGGCGGTGACCCGGATCCAGCCCGCCTTGTAGACGAGCAGGGTGGCTCCGGCGACCGCCATGGTGCCGAGCACGGCCTGGAAGGGGGCGCCGTGCCACTGCGTGTTGTACATCTCGCTGATGACACCGAGGAAGACGCCTTCGAAGGCGGCGTAGCCGATGATCAGCGCGGGCGAGGCGGCACGCTTGAAGGACTGCACGATCGCGAGCACGAAGGCGACCAGTCCGGAGCCGACGGCCAGGCCGTAGCTCGTGCTGGAGACGGGCAGCAACGCCCAGGCCAGGATGGCGCCGACGACGACGGTGCCGAGCGTCATGGCCGAGCGCACGACGACGTCGTCCATCGTCATACGGCCGGTGGTGACCGGGGCCTGCGGCGGAGCGCCCTGCTGAAGGCCCTGCTGTGCGTACGGGTTCTGCGCGTAGGGGTTGCCGCCCTGCTGGGCGTACGGGTTCCCCTGCGTGCCGACAGCGGGTCCCCCGGCCTGCGGCGCCGCGTTGAAGCCCGCGTAGCCGTTGTCGCGGCTGAACCCCCGTCGCGAGAAGACCGGGTTACTGCTCCTCATTTCACTCCTCCATGGCCACCCTGAGCGGCCTTGGGCTCAAGAGTAATAGGTAGGCAAAGGAATGACCCTAGTGCTTGGGGAGGATCTTTCCCTCGTTGTGCCACCGTACGCGTGTGTCCCCTCGCACGCCCGTACTGGTACTAAGCCGTGACACGGCTCCGGGGGAACCGGTGCCACGGAGATCACATGCCCTCTCAAGCCGCCTTGATCCCGCCCTATTCCTGCGGTTCGCCCAGAGGGAAACCCGTGTAGCCCTGCGCCAGGTCCGCCGCGGCCGCAGGTGAGTTCGCGATCCGCTCCAGGCGGGCCTGCCGGACACGGTCCTCGAAGGGGCTCGCGGCGGGGTCGCTGTGCAGCAGTGCGGTCATGTCGTACGAGAACCGCTCGGCCTGCCAGACCCGGCGCAGACAGGTGTCGGAGTAGGCGTCGAGCCACTCCGCCGATCCGGTGTCCCTGAGGCGGATCAGGGCCCGGGCGAAGGTGACGACGTCGCCGACCGCGAGGTTGAGGCCCTTGGCGCCGGTCGGCGGCACGATGTGGGCGGCGTCCCCGGCGAGGAACAGCCGTCCGTGCCGCATCGGCTCGTGGACGTAACTCCTCATGGGGGTCACGGACTTGGAGGTGATGGGGCCCCGGCGCAGCCGCCAGTCGTCGGCGGTCTCCAGCCGGACGTCCAGCTCGTCCCAGATCTCCTCGTCGCTCCACGCGCCGGCGTCCGTTCCCCCGGGCACCTGGAGGTAGAGGCGGGAGACGGTGGGCGAACGCATGCTGAGCAGGGCGAAACCCCGGTCGTGGCGGGCGTAGACGAGCTCGTCGTGCGAGGGCAGGACGTCGGCGAGGATGCCGAGCCAGCCGAAGGGGTACGAGCGCTCGAACGTGCGGGAGAGCTCGGCGGGCACGGCCTCGCGGGTGACGCCCCGAAAGCCGTCGCAGCCCACGACGTAGTCGCACTCGAGCACGTCCTCGCGCCCCTCATGCCGGAAGCGCACCCGGGGCCGGTCGCCCTCGGCCCCCTCGACGGCCAGCGCCTCGGCCCCGAACAGCAGCGGCCCGCCCTCCTCGATCTGGAGCGCGATGAGGTCCTTGCACACCTCGGTCTGCGCGTACACCATCACCGAGCGCCCGCCGGTGAGCGCCGGGAAGTCGATCCGGTGCCGCTCGCCCGCGTACCGCAGCTCGATCCCGTCGTGCCGCAGCCCCTCCCGGTCCATCCGCTCCCCGGCCCCGGCGGCCCGCAGCACGTCCACGGTCCCCTGCTCCAGGATCCCGGCCCGCTGCCGCTGTTCCGCGTAGGCCCGGTCCCGGCTCTCCAGGACGACGGACTCGATCCCGGCGCGATGCAGCAGCCGCGCCAGCACCAGCCCGGCGGGCCCGGCCCCCACGATCCCCACGGTGGTACGCATCGACCCACCTTCCTTCCCGTGTTCGTTCAGTGAAATTTCCTTCACTCAACGTTCCGGTGAGTCTCCGCCGCCGGGAAACCACTGTCAACGGTCGAGCGCTGTGAGCACTCAGCGTCACGCCCGGGCGCGCGCGAGAAGAGGGGGAGGAGCGGCCCGGACCGGGGCCGACGGAGTGTCAAGGAGAGGGCGGACAGAGGCCGCGGGTGCAGCCGGCGGGCCACGCCCGGAGTGATCCGACTGTGGCCCGCGTCCCGCGCCACAGGTGCGCGAAGTGCCCGGAACCGGACTTGAACCGGTACGCCCGCGAGGGGCAGCGAGGTTTAAGCTCGCCGTGTCTGCATTCCACCATCCGGGCAGACCATGGGCTCCGCATCGAGGTTCCGAGCCTATCGGGGCGCGTCACCCGAACAGCGGGCGTGCGAACCGATGTTGTCTTATTTTATTGGCGTCTGAGGGTGCATCAGCACGCCGCACAGGCCGTCAGCACTTGCCAACAGCCTCCCGGACGCGCTGGGCCCGCGTACGCGGATTGACGGAATTTCACCGTCCGAACACGATCACAACGAGCCTCGGGCCAGGTCCCGCCCGTACTCCCGGGAGCGCGAACGCTCGGCGCGCGCTCCCCCGGCGTCGGCGGCGCCCTGCCCGAGAGGGGTCGGCGGGCCCGTCGTGCCATCCGGGCGAGGGGTGCCGAACACCTCCCGGCCGTCCGGCCCGAGCGGCCCCGCCGGGCGCTCACGAAGGGGCTCGCGACGGTCCGTCCGGCACCCGACCCGGACGGCTCTCAGGGAGCTCCGTCATCCCCAGGTATGACACGGCCCGCCCCCGGTCCGACCCGAGACTGCCCCGGAACCGGAACAGCGGGTGACTACATCCCGTGGATCGGCACGGACGATGGAACACGTCCCCAGCAACGTCCTCGTCCCGACAGGAGCACCCTCCCGTGACCACCACCCCCCTCGCCGGCACAAGCACCGCGGTCGCAGCCCGCGCCACGGAACTGTCGAAGGTCTACGGACAGGGCGAGACCCAGGTGGTCGCGCTCGACCGGGTCACCGTCGACTTCCGGCAGGCCGAGTTCACCGCGATCATGGGCCCCTCGGGGTCGGGCAAGTCCACGCTGATGCACTGTGTGGCGGGCCTCGACACCTTCTCCTCCGGCTCGGCGCGCATCGGCGACACCGAGCTCGGCTCCCTGAAGGACAAGCAGCTCACCAAGCTGCGCCGGGACAAGATCGGCTTCATCTTCCAGGCGTTCAACCTGCTGCCGACGCTCAGTGCCCTGGAGAACATCACGCTCCCGATGGACATCGCGGGCCGCAAGCCAGACAAGGAGTGGCTGGACACCGTCATCAAGATGATCGGCCTGGCGGACCGGCTGAGCCACCGACCCTCCCAGCTCTCCGGCGGCCAGCAGCAGCGCGTCGCCGTCGCCCGCGCCCTCGCCTCCCGCCCCGACATCATCTTCGGCGACGAGCCGACCGGGAACCTCGACTCACGCTCGGGCGCCGAGGTCCTCGGCTTCCTGCGCAACTCCGTGCGGGAGCTGGGCCAGACCGTGGTGATGGTCACGCACGACCCGGTGGCCGCCGCCTACGCGGACCGGGTCGTCTTCCTCGCCGACGGACGGATCGTCGACGAGGTCCACGAGCCGACCGCCGATTCGGTCCTCGACCGGATGAAGCGCTTCGACGGCAAGGGCCGAACCAGCTGACACCATGCCGGATCGCCGGCCGACACCCCGCCGGACCGCCACAACGGTCACCCCGGCGCTCCGGCTCCCCCGCCTGCCCCTCGGCCCCCACCCGGCGCACGCGCACCGGGGCCCTCCCGCACCTCCGCACACGGCCTCCCGTGCCTCCGCGTACGACCGCCGTGCCCGCCCCTGCCTCCCGCGCCTCCCGCGCGCCGGCCCGTGGCTCTCCGCGCCCTCCCGCGCCTCCCGCGAACTCCTGGACTGAGAAGACCCATGTTCCGTACCGCCTTGCGCAACGTATTCGCGCACAAGGCCAGGCTCCTGATGACCGTGCTCGCCGTCCTGCTCGGCGTCGCGTTCGTCTCGGGGACCCTGGTCTTCACCAACACCATCTCGGACGCCTACCAGAAGAGCTCCGCCAAGGGCTTCGACCAGGTCGACGTCGCCATCCACCCCGAGAGCGCGGCGGACACGGGCGACACCGTCGGCAGAACGCACAAGCTGACGCGGCCCCTGCTCGACAAGGCGGCCGGAGTGCCCGGAGCCGCCTCCGCGATCGGGGTGGTGAACGGCTTCACCGCCATCGCCGACAAGAACGGCAAGCTCGTCGGCGGCGGCTTCCAGTCGCAGGGCGGCAACTTCTGGGGCGACAAGGACCCCCGCTATCCCCTGACGGCCGGACACGCGCCGCACGGCAGCGGCGAGATCGCCATCGACACCGAGACCGCGAAGCGGACCGGCTACAAGGTCGGCGACACCGTACGCCTGTCGGTCGACGGCCCCGTCCTCGAGCCCGTCGTCGCCGGCATCTTCAGCACCGACGACGGCAACGTGGCCGCGGGCGGCAGCCTCGCCCTGTTCGACACGGCGACCGCGCAGAAGCTGTTCCACTCGGCCGGCTCCTTCGACGAGATCGACGTGAAGGCCGCGCCGGGCACCAGCCAGAGCGCGCTGCGCGAGGCGATCGACGCCGTCGTGCCGAAGGACACCGCCTCCACCGTCACCGGCCGGCAGCTCGCCGACGACCAGGCCGAGCAGATCTCCGCGGCGATGAGCGGCATGAAGACGGGCCTGCTGGTCTTCGCAGGGATCGCGCTGTTCGTCGGCACCTTCATCATCGCCAACACCTTCACCATGCTGGTCGCCCAGCGCACCAAGGAGCTGGCCCTGCTGCGCGCGGTCGGCGCGTCCCGACGCCAGGTCACCCGGTCGGTGCTGATCGAGGCGTTCGTGGTCGGCGCGGTCGCGGCCGTCGGCGGGCTCGCCGCGGGCATCGGCATCGGCGCGGCGATGCGCTCGCTGATGGGCACGCTCGGAGCCACGGTGCCGGACGGACCCCTGGTCGTCTCGCCGGGAACCGTCGCCACGGCACTGCTCGTCGGCGTCCTCGTCACGATGCTGGCCGCGTGGCTGCCGGGCCGGCGTGCCGCGAAGATCCCGCCGGTCGCCGCGATGAGCAGCGTCCACGCGAAGGCCACGACGAAGTCCCTGGTCCTGCGGAACTCGATCGGCGCCCTGCTCTCAGCCGCGGGTGTCGCCGTGGTCCTGTACGCCACGACGATGGACGGCTCGGACGGCCAGGCCCCGATGGGGGTCGGCGCGGTGCTGCTCATCGTCGGCGTCTTCGTCCTGACCCCGCTGCTGTCCCGCCCGCTGATCGCCGCGGCCGCCCCCGTCCTGCGGATCTTCGGGATCTCCGGCACGCTCGCCCGGCAGAACTCGGTGCGCAACCCGCGCCGTACGGCCGCCACCGCCTCGGCGCTGATGATCGGTCTCACACTGATCACCGGCATGACGGTGATGGCGGGCAGCCTTCAGAAGTCGATCGACAAGATGGCCGGTTCGGCGATCAGGGCGGACTACGTCGTGTCGATGGCGAACGGCAACTCCCTCTCCCCGGACGTCGAGAGGAAGCTCGCCGCGGCCGGCGGGGTCACCGATGTCAGCCCGCTGCGCAACGCGCCCTCCCGCATCGACCGGCAGACGGAGTTCCTGACCGGCGTCAACGGCGCGGCCATCGGCAGGCTCACCGAACTCGACGTCACCGACGGCTCCTTCAAGGTCGGCGGCACCCGGGTCGTGGTCGACTCGGACACCGCCAAGTCCCACGGCTGGAAGGCCGGTTCCGGATTCCGGGTCTCCTACGAGGACGGCGCCAAGGAGAGCCTGACCGTCGCCGGGGTGTACGAGGCCAACGAGATGATCCGGGGCATCATGCTCGACACCGCCACGCTCTCCCCGCACCAGCGCGACGCCTCCGACATGCAGGTCATGGTGAAGACGGCGGGCGGCGCCTCGGCCGCGGCCAAGGACCGGCTGGAGAAGGCCCTCGGCGACAACCCCGCCATCAAGGTCCAGGACAAGCAGGACATCTCCAACGACATCGCGAAGATGTTCACGCTGATGCTGAACATGCTCTACGGCCTGCTGGCGATGGCCGTGATCGTCGCCGTCCTCGGTGTCATCAACACCCTGGCGATGTCGGTCTTCGAGCGCTCGCAGGAGATCGGGATGCTCCGCGCGATCGGCCTGGACCGCAAGGGCATCAAGCGGATGGTCCGTCTGGAGTCCCTGGTCATCTCGCTCTTCGGCGGTGTACTCGGCGTCGGTCTCGGTGTGTTCTTCGGCTGGGCCGCAGGTGAACTGCTGGGCAGCAAGATGCCGACGTACGAACTCGTCCTGCCCTGGGGCCGGATGGCGCTCTTCCTGCTGCTGGCGGCGACGGTCGGCGTCCTGGCCGCGCTCTGGCCGGCCCGCCGGGCGGCCCGTCTGAACATGCTGGCGGCGATCAAGTCCGAGTAGCCGGCACGGTGAACGGGCCGCGGCGGCGGCCCCGGAGAACATGAGAGGGGGTCCCGTTCCGTCCGGAACGGGACCCCCTCCGCGTGCGTCGCGCCGCCGCCCGGAGCGCGTCAGTTCCAGGTTCTCGCCCGCAGCGGCATCCCGGTCGCGCCGGCCCCGGACGTTCCGGTCCCGCCCGGGGTCTTCACCGCCAGGATCTGGTTGACGCCGATCTGGTTGCGTTCGAAGGCCACCGCGCTGGCCGCCATGTACAGGCGCCAGACGCGGGCCCGGCCGACCCCGGTGAGCCGGACGGCGCGGGACCATCCGTTCTCCAGATTGGCGACCCAGCGGCGCAGGGTGAGCCCGTAGTGCTCGCGAAGTGCCTCGACGTCACGCACCTCGAACCCGGCCCGTTCGAGCTGGGTCACGGTCGTCCCGACGGGCGCGAGTTCACCGTCGGGGAACACATAGGCGTCGATGAACTCGTCCACGGAGTACGACGATTCGTCGCGCTGCGGGCGCCGGGCGATCTGGTGGTTGAGCAGCCGCCCGCCGGGTTCGAGGAGGTCGCTGAGCACCTCGGCGTACTCCAGGTAGCGCTCGGCGCCGACGTGCTCGGCCATGCCGATGGAGGAGATCGCGTCGTAGGGCCCGTCGGCGACGTCACGGTAGTCCTGCACCCTGATCTCCACCCGGTCGGTCAGGCCCTCGTCCGCGACCCGTTTACGGGCGTACGCGGCCTGTTCCTGCGACAGCGTCACCCCGACCACGTTCGCGCCGTGCTCGCGGGCGGCGTGCACGGCCATCGAGCCCCAGCCGCAGCCGACGTCGAGGAGCCGCCGACCGGGCTTCAGGGCCAGCTTCCGGGCGACGAGTCCGAGCTTGTCGCGCTGGGCCTCCTCCAGGGTGGAGCCTTCCTCCCAGTAGGCGCACGAGTAGACCATCGACGGGCCGAGGACGAGCTCGTAGAAGTCGTTGCCGACGTCGTAGTGGTGGCTGATGGCGCTCCGGTCGGTTCGCCTGGTGTGCAGGTGGCGGTGGCGGCGCACCTCCTCGGCGGGCGGGGCGGGCGGCAGCGGCAGCCCGGACATCCTCACCAGCCCGCGGACCGCGGCGCGCGCCTCGGGGTCACGCAGCGCCGCCCCGAGCCCGCGCGCGTCCTCGGCCCGGTCCCAGAGGAGCCCGGAGATCAGGTCAAGGGCGGTGAACAGGTCGCCCTCGACGCCCAGGTCGCCGGAGACCCAGGCCCTGGCGAGTCCCAACTCGCCCGGCTTCCACAACAGTCGGCGCACGGCCCGCCGGTTGCGCACGACGAGCGCCGGGGCCGAGGGCGGACCCGCCTCCGAACCGTCCCAGGCGCGGACGCGCAACGGGAGCGGGGCTCCCAGCAATTGTTCGACAAGACTTCTGAGCCGCGGCGCGGCGTCCTGCATGGCGTACACCTCCGAGACAGCACTCCCGAACGCTCCGACACCCGGTAAACATCTACCCGCTCAGCGCGCAGTCCCGCTTCCACGACACAGATTCGCAAAATGTGTGTACGCACCACACTTCACGAGGGGCGCCGAGGGCGTGCCGTACGCGTCCGGTCGCGCCGGGTCGCGCGGCGGAGAAACGCCGAAGGGGCCGCCCGCACCACGGATGGCGGGCGGCCCCTTCGGGACGTTCGGTGACCGGAGGGTCAGGAGGCCTTGGCCTTCTCCTCGGTCTTCACAGCGGTCGCCGGGGCGGCCGGAGCCGGCTTGGCGGCCTCGTAGAACTCCTCGCGCGGAGTCTCCATGGCACCCAGGGAGACGACCTCGCGCTTGAGGAACATCCCGAGCGTCCAGTCCGCGAAGATGCGGATCTTGCGGTTCCAGGTCGGCATGGCCAGACCGTGGTAGCCGCGGTGCATGTACCAGGCGAGACGGCCCTTGAGCTTGATCTTCGTCTTGCCCACGACGATCATCGCGACGCCCTTGTGCAGACCGAGGCCGGCCACGGCGCCCTTGTTGGCGTGCGAGTACTCCTTCTGCGGGAAGCCCCGCATGCCGGAGATCACGTTGTCGCCGAGGATCTTGGCCTGACGCAGCGCGTGCTGCGCGTTCGGCGGGCACCAGGCGTTCTCGACGCCGGCCTTGCGGGCGGCGACGTCCGGCACCTGGGCGTTGTCGCCCGCGGCCCAGATGTAGTCCGTGCCCTGCACCTGGAGCGTGGTCCGGGTGTCCACGTGGCCACGCGGGCCGAGCGGCAGACCGAAGCGGGAGAGAACGGGGTTCGGCTTGACGCCGGCCGTCCAGACGATCGTGTTGGAGTCGACCTCGAGGCCGTTCTTCAGCACCACGTGGCCGTCGACGCAGGAGTCCATCGAGGTGGAGAGGTAGATCTCCACACCGCGGCTCTCCAGGTGCTCCTTGCCGTACAGGCCGAGCTTGGGGCCGACCTCGGGAAGGATCTTGTCCGCGGCGTCGACGAGGACGAAGCGCATGTCCTCGCGGGTCACGCTGCTGTAGTACTTGGCCGCGTCGCGGGCCATGTCCTCGACTTCACCGATCGTCTCGGCGCCGGCGAAGCCGCCACCCACGAAGACGAAGGTCAGCGCCTTGCGGCGGACGTCCTCGTCCGTGGTGGAGTCGGCCTTGTCGAGCTGCTCGAGAACGTGGTTCCGCAGGCCGATGGCCTCCTCGATGCCCTTCATGCCGATGCCCTGCTCGGCGAGGCCGGGGATCGGGAAGGTGCGGGAGACCGCGCCCATCGCGATGACGAGGTAGTCGAAAGGCAGCTCGTACGCCTCGCCCACGAGGGGGGCGACCGTGGCGACCTTGCGGTCCTGGTCGATGGTGGTGACCCGGCCGGTGAGCACCTCCGCCTTGGGAAGTACACGCCGCAGCGGGACGACGACGTGCCGCGGCGAGATGCTGCCGGCGGCGGCTTCGGGGAGGAAGGGCTGGTAGGTCATGTACGACCGGGGGTCGACGACCGTGACGGTCGCCTCTCCGTAGCGCATCTGCTTGAGGATGCGCCGAGCTGCGTACAGGCCTACGTACCCACCGCCTACTACGAGGATCCTGGGACGCTCCGTGGTGCTCATGCCATCGAGTATCCACCTGGTTCAGGGGGGTCGCTCGTGCGCCCCTTCACAAGCTTGGGCAGGGGCTCTGCTACACTCCGCCGCCCTCGTGATCGAGGCCATGGCGGCGGGTGTGGACCACCGTACGGTTCGTACCGTTGTCAACACCGCGTGAGCTGCGGCCCAACCCGTTCGGCCCAGCGGACCGCACCCGTGTTTCACGGCCCCGAAACGTGGCCGCAACGCTCTGCCGAGCATGCTGCCGGACCGCCCGGAGCCCGCGAAAGGGTCCAAGTGGCCCCTTCGTCGCCCGACAGGGCCTTTTTCCTTGTGAAGAACTTCACGAACTTTCTCGACGGGGCCTCTCCGGAGGTGTTCCGGGACCCCCTCGGACACGCTCATACGTTATCCGACCCGCTCAGCCGAGGCTACTGATCAGTAGTGAACGAGACCTGTGCCACGCCCGCGTGCCGCCGCCGGACCCGGCGTCCGAAGCCCTGTGCGGCCACTGGAGGGCGCGGCCGCCCCGGCCCCCGGAAAAGGGGTACCGGGGCCGTCCGGGGTCGGCTCCCGACGCGTCAGCGCGCGTCGGCCGACCTGCCGGCCTCGGCGTCCTCCGCCACCTTGAACGCGATGCCGTCGAGGATGTCGTGCTCGCTGACCACGACCTCCTCCGCGCCGGTCCGCTCCATGATCGAGAGCAGCACGAGAGCGCCGGCCCCGATCACGTCCACCCGGCCCGGGTGCATCGAGCCGATCGCCGCACGTTCGGCGTGGGTGGAGCGCAGCAGCCACTCGGTGATCTCGCGGACGCGCGCGAGGGAGACCCGGGAGTGGTGGATCCGCTCGGAGTCGTACTCCTGGAGGTCCAGCGCGATCGCCGCGATCGTGGTGACCGAGCCCGCGAGCCCCACCAGGGTCTTCGCCTCGCGCAGCGGGACCGTCTCCTCGGCGAGGTCGAGGGCGGCCTCGATGTCGGCGCGCATGGCCGCGACCTGCTCCGCCGTGGGCGGGTCGGTGACGACGCCGTCGCGGACGAGGTGACGCTCGGTCATCCGTACGCAGCCGATGTCCACGGAGCGTGCCGCGTGCACCCGGTCGGCTCCGACGACGAACTCGGTCGAGCCGCCGCCGATGTCCACCACCAGGTAGGGCGTGGCGAGGTCGGCGCGCCCGGCCAGCTCCCTGGTCGCGCCGGTGAAGGAGAACTCGGCCTCCTGGTCCCCGGTGATGACCTCGGGCTCGACGCCGAGGATGTCCAGCACCCCGCGCACGAACTCGTCCCGGTTCTCGGCGTCCCGGGAGGCGGAGGTGGCGACGAAGCGGAGCCGCTCGGCGCCGTGGTCCTTGATGGCCGCCGCGTAGTCGCGGCAGGCGGCGAAGGTCCGCTCCAGCGCCTCGGGGGCGAGCCGGCCGGTGCGGTCGACGCCCTGGCCCAGCCGGACGATGGTCATCCGCCGGTCCAGGTCGGTGAGTTCGCCGGTGTGCGGGTGCGCGTCGGCGATCAGGAGGCGGATGGAGTTCGTACCGCAGTCGACGGCGGCGACGCGGGTCACCGCTCGTCCTCGTCGGCCGGCTCGACGGCGAGGCGGTCCGTGCCGTCCTCGGCCATCTCCTTCTGCGGTCCCTCGCCGGCCGGCGCGCCGGGGAGCGTCACGCACGCGCCCTTGCGCCACCACTCGGGCAGCATCGCGATGGCCTCGTCGCCGAGCGGGTTGACGCCGGGACCGGCGGCCAGCGAGTGCCCCACCAGGACGTGCAGGCACTTCACCCGGTCGGGCATGCCGCCCGCGCTCGGGAAGCCCTCGAGCACCTCGATGGCGTCACGGCGCGCGATGTAGTCCTCGTGGGCTGCGCGGTAGGCCGCGGCCAGCTCGGGGTCGGTGGCCAGCCGGTCGGTCATCTCCTTCATGACCCCGTTCGCCTCCAGCGTCCCGATCGCGGACGCGGCCCGCGGGCACGTCAGGTAGTACGTGGTCGGGAACGGCGTCCCGTCGGGGAGGCGGGGCGCCGTCTCCACGACGTCCGGCTGACCGCAGGGGCAACGGTGCACGATCGCGCGCAGCCCACGCGGCGGCCGGCCGAGCTGCTGCTTGAAGGCCTCGACGTCGGCGTCGGTGGGCTCGGTGCGCGGGGTGGTGGGCGGTGGCGTTTCCATGCCGTGAGTCACGTGTCTTTCTGGTCAGTTCATGGGTCGTCAGTGGTCGGCGGCGTCGGATTTGTCCACGCCGTCCCAGACATTGGTGTACCAGGGGCGGTCGGCGGTGCCCCGTTCGGCACGGGCCTGCTTCGCGGCGTCCGGGTCGATCACGACGTAACCGGTCTCGCCCGGCATCACATAGTGCAGCCGCTGCCGGATCTGCTGCTTGGCGAACGCGTCGTCCTGCCAGCGCGCCTTGAGGTCGCGCAGCTGCTCGACCCGCTGGCGGGCCTGCTCCCGCTGCCGCTCCAGATCACCGATCTGGGCGCGCTGGGAGACGTACTGCCGCATCGGGTACGCGAGGGCGACGATCAGGGAGCACAGGACCATGGCGAGCAGCGCGGCCCGGCCGGTCAGCCGGGAGCGGCGCGCCTGCCGCTTGGTCTGGGAGCGGTAGACCCTGGCCGCCGTCTGCTCGCCGAGCAGCTTCAGCCTGGTCGAGGTGGAGAACCGGTCCCGGTCCTTCACGGCCATGAGTCCCGCCTCCCCAGTACCGGCCCGCCGAGCGGGCCCGTCACGTGCGTACGTCCCCGCACACGGTACGGGACCGGGTACGGGGACGTACGGAGGACGCATCCTGAGCCGTGCGGGCTCAGTGCTTCAAACGATGGGCCGTGCGGGCTCAGCCCTTGAAGCGGGGGAACGCCGAGCGGCCGGCGTACACCGCGGCGTCGTCGAGGATCTCCTCGATGCGCAGCAGCTGGTTGTACTTGGCGACACGGTCCGAGCGGGCCGGGGCGCCGGTCTTGATCTGACCACAGTTCACCGCGACCGCGAGGTCGGCGATGGTGACGTCCTCGGTCTCGCCGGAGCGGTGGGACATCATGCACTTGAAGCCGTTGCGCTGGGCCAGCTCGACGGCGTCCAGGGTCTCGGTCAGCGAACCGATCTGGTTGACCTTGACGAGCAGGGCGTTGGCGGAGCCCTCCTCGATGCCGCGGGCCAGACGCTCCGGGTTGGTGACGAAGAGGTCGTCGCCGACGATCTGGACCTTGTCGCCCAGCTTGTCGGTGATGACCTTCCAGCCGGCCCAGTCGTCCTCGTACAGCGGGTCCTCGATGGAGATGAGCGGGTACGCGGAGACGAGCTCCTCGTAGTACTCGGTCATCTCGGCGGCCGAGCGGGACTTGCCCTCGAACTCGTACTTGCCGTCCTTGTAGAACTCGGACGCGGCGACGTCGAGCGCGAGCGCGATCTGCTCGCCGGGGATGTAACCGGCCTGCTTGATGGCCTCGACGATGAGGTCGAGGGCGGCGCGGTTGGACTCCAGGTTCGGGGCGAAGCCGCCCTCGTCGCCGAGGCCGGTGGACAGACCCTTGGTCTTCAGCACCTTCTTGAGGGTGTGGTAGACCTCGGCGCCCCAGCGCAGGGCCTCGGAGAAGGACTCCGCGCCGATCGGGGCGATCATGAACTCCTGGATGTCCACGTTGGAGTCGGCGTGCGAGCCGCCGTTCAGGATGTTCATCATCGGAACGGGCAGCAGGTGCGCGTTCGGGCCGCCCAGGTAGCGGAAGAGCGGCAGGTCGGACGCCTCGGAGGCGGCGTGCGCGACGGCGAGCGAGACGCCGAGGATGGCGTTGGCGCCGAGCGAGCCCTTGTTGTCGGTGGCGTCCAGGTCGAACATCGCCTGGTCGATCAGACGCTGCTCGGTGGCGTCGTAGCCGACGAGCTCCGGGCCGATCTGCTCGATGACGGCGAGGACGGCCTTCTCGACACCCTTGCCGTGGTAGCGGTTGGGGTCACCGTCGCGAAGCTCGATGGCCTCGAAGGCTCCGGTGGAGGCACCGGAGGGAACGGCGGCACGACCCGTGCTGCCGTCGTCGAGGCCGACCTCGACCTCGACCGTGGGGTTGCCTCGGGAGTCCAGGATTTCCCGGGCTACGACGACGTCGATGGACGGCACGAGCATCTCCTTATATGGGATGTGACGCGGGTACGCGGGGCCGGCAGCCCCGCGGGATGAGCCTAACCGGCTCACGGGGATCGGCCAGCGATCGACCACCCCTTGAGCGGAACTGAGCCTACATATTGTTCCTGAACGGAACAAAAAAAGAAATAAAAAACCCCGCTCCGGCGCGTGCGGGGGAACACGCGCCGGAGCGGGGAGCCCGTGGGGACGGGGGGCCTCACCCGGCCTCGGATGCGGAGGCCGTGCGAGGAAGCCGCGGTTCGGCCGAAGCCGTGCGGCGCCGGCCGTGCGAGGGGGCCACGGACCGGCGGAGCCGTGCGGCGCGCGCCGGGATCGGGACCGCCCTCCGCCGAAGGCGGCCAGGTCAGCCGGCGTGCCGCACCGCTCAGTGGAGGTGCAGCTGCTGGCCCGGGTAGATGAAGTCGGCGTCGGAGACGATGCCCTTGTTCAGCTTGAACAGCTTCTGCCAGCCGCCCTTGACGTGCTTCTTCTCGGCGATGGAGCTGAGGCTGTCACCCTTGACGACCTTGTACTCGCCGTCACCCTTCTTGACCTTCTTGCCGGTCGGCGTGGTGACGGTCTTCTGGACGGCGGGGCGCTCCGCGGAACGGGCGGCGTGCTGCTCCGTCGTACGGGTGGCGGGGGCGCTCTGCGAGCCGCTCGAGGAGGAGGTGGAGGCGGGGGCGGAGGCGGACGGGGCCGCCGGGGCCGCGCCGCCGTCGTTCGGGGTGCTCGACAGGCCGGTGCCGCAGGTCGGCCAGGCGCCCTTGCCTTGCGCGGCGAGGACCTTCTCGCCGATGGCGATCTGCTGCGACTTCGAGGCCTGGTCGGCGGTCGAGGCGTAGGCGGTGCCGCCGTACGCGGCCCAGGTGGAGGTCGAGAACTGGAGGCCGCCGTAGTAGCCGTTGCCGGTGTTGATCGACCAGTTGCCGCCGGACTCGCACTGGGCGACGGCGTCCCACTCGGAGGTGGTGGCGGCGGAGGCGTTGCCGGCCGCCATCAGCGGGGCGGCGATGGCGACACCGGTGACACCGGCGAGCGTGGCGACGCGGGTGGCCTTGTTCGGGCGGCGGTGCTTGCCCTTGCTGGAGAACAGCATGGAGAGATCCCCTCACCGACGCCTGCGAGGTGAGCTGTCGGGTTCGGGCCGGTGTAGTTGCCCGGCCACGCGCCTTCGTTCCCGTCTCCAGGACACTCGGCACGCGGCTTCACCCCAAGCCGTTCCCGGATGCCTCTCGACTCCCGGGCCCGGCACTTACCTTGGGTCCCCCGCTCCTGCCTACGGCGCATGACGCGACGACTGTTCCCGTACGGCCGTTGGCAGGATTCGGCGTTGCGACCGTCGGAGCCCGCTGTGGCGAGCGGTCACGACCGTAAGCAGTCCATAGGCGGAATTTCAAAGACGATCAGGGCTTCTGAGACTCATGTCTCACTCGCACCAAACCGGACATTCCGCAGCGAAACGTGACGCGAACTCCCGCTGCCACTAGGCCGTTTCGGCGACGACGGCAATGCTCCGACCAGGGACGACGAGGCCGGGACCGCTGTCGGCCGCACCCGGGTCCACGGCGGACAGGTTGCCCCAATCGTCCTGGGCGCCAGGGCTGTCGGAAGAGTCCCAGAGACTGCCAAGGACCTTCGCGGCGTACGAGTCGTCGACGGTGTCGCTCTCCACGCTCGCGGCATGCCGGCCGGCCGAGCTGTCGGCGCCACCGCCGGTCGCGGTCTCCGCGGCCTTCCCGCCGCGGTGCCGCCCACCGGAGTCCGGAGTCTCGGAAGCGCTCGAAGAGGCTTCCTTCTGACCCGGTTTGGCCGATTCGTCACTCTTGCCGGTCGTCGCACCCGAGCCGTCGGAACTCTGCGAGGCGCTGGGGGTCGGGGTGCTGTCGGCCGCGCCCGACGAGTCACCCGAAGCGGACGAACCGGTCGAAGGGGACGAGCTGGGCGAAGTCGCCAAACCGGATGAAATGTATGAACCCAAGTCGCCCTCGCCGTTCGACGAGTCGGCGGCCAGACCCGTGTCGACGCTGACCTCGCCCGAGCCCTTGCTGAGCCCGGAGAGCGGCCCGCAGGTCGGCCAGGCCTTGAGACCCTGGTCGGCGAGCACCTTCTCGGCGACGGCTATCTGCTGCGAGCGGCTGGCCTGGTCGGCCGTCTGCGCGTACTCGAGACCGCCGTACGTCTCCCAGTTGTCCTGGTCGAGCTGAAGGCCGCCGTAGTACCCGTTGCCCTGGTCGGCGCTCCACGCGCCACCGCTCTCGCACTGCGCCACCCGGTCCCAGGTGGTCCCGTCGGCCGCGCTGGCACTCGTCGCGGCGAGCAGCGGAATGACGATCGCAGATCCGGTCACTCCCGCGGCGACGATGAGCGCCGGGGCCTGACGAGGGCGACGGTGACGGCCGTTCCCGGAGAGCATGCGCAAGCCTTTCGAGTGACAGCGGGGAGCACCGCGGCTCCTGCTAAGTGAGAAGCAGAGGCGCCGCGTTGATGGGTGAACGTAGTCGCAGTCGATCGCTGGTTACAAGTCGATGCAGTACAGATCACGCGAAGATCACAGATTTGATGGACCGTCACGTTCCGGTAGCCCCGAAGAGGCCTTTTCCGGTATGCGGAAGAGCCCCTTCGGCCGCGGCGCCGAAGGGTCGGCGATGAACCGATCAAGGCCTATTTGACCGGGGTGAACTCCACCGGAAGCGTGCGCAATCCGCGCATAATGAGCCCTCCGCGCCAGCGCAAATCAGCCGATTCTCCAGCGAGTTGCAGGTCGGGAAGACGGTTGAGGAGCGTACCCAGCGCGGTCTGCCCCTCCAGCCGGGCGAGCGGCGCGCCCAGGCAGTAGTGGATGCCGTGGCCGTAACCCAAGTGCTGAAGGTCACGTCGTGAAAGATCGAGCGTGTCCGGCTCTTCGAAGCGTTCGGGGTCACGGTCCGCCGCCGCGAGGACCACGAGCACGGGGTCGCCGGCCGCGATGTCCTGTCCGCCGATCCGCACGTCCTCGGTCGCGAACCGCCACGTGGCCAGCTCCACGGGCCCGTCGTAGCGCAGGAGTTCCTCGACACCCGTCTCCAGCAGCCCGCTCTCCCCGGCCGCGAGGGAGGTCTGAAGGCGCTCCCGCTGCCCGGGGTGGGTGAGCAGGGCGTGCATCCCGTTCCCGATGAGGTTGACCGTGGTCTCGAACCCGGCGAAGAGCAGGATGAAGGCCATCGCGGCGGCCTCGTTCTCGGTGAGGTGCTCGCCGTGGTCGGAGGCGCGGATGAGCCCGGAGATGAGGTCCTCGCCGGGCGCGGGCTCCGCGGTCAGCGCCTCGCGCTTGCGGTGGATGAGCTCGGCGAGATATCCGCGCATCTTCTTCACGGACCGGGCGACCCCGCCCCTCGGCCCGCCGCCGTGCCGGATCATCATGCCCGCCCAGTCCCGGAAGTCGTCCTGGTCCTCGCGCGGGACGCCGAGCAGGTCGCAGATGGCGTAGATGGGGAGCGGGAAGGCGAACTCGTGGATCAGGTCGGCGGAACCCCTGCCCTCGAACCCGGCGATGAGCTGATCCGTCAGCTCCTGCACCCGCGGGGCGAATTCGGCGACGCGCCGGGGCGTGAACGCCTTGCTGACGAGCCGCCGCAGCCGGGTGTGGTCCGGCGGGTCGATGTTCAGCAGATGCGTCATCAGCTCGGCCTTGCGCTCCCCGGGAATCCCGGTCCGGCCCTTCGCGTGCTCGGGCCCGTCGTGATGCGCGGGATTCTTGGACAGCCGCTGGTCGGCGAGCGTCGCCTTGGCGTCGGCGTACCGCGTGACGAGCCAGGCCTCCACGCCGCTGGGCAGCCGGGTCCGGTGCACGGGCGCGTGCTCCCTGAGCCAGGCGTAGGCCGGATAGGGATCGGTGGCGAACTCCCAGGTGAAGAGTTCGGGGGCGGCGCTGGAGGAGGCTTCGTGCTCGGTCACTCCCCGACGGTATCGGCAGGAAGCGGCGGTCCCATGCTCGCAGTGCGCACGGGAGACGGCCCCCTCCCGTCAGCGGGGCCGGCAGAGGACGGCACACCCTCTGGCCGCAGGGCCGACAGCGGACGGCCCCCTGGCCGCAGGGTCACGTGGGGAGACTGCTCCCCTCCGGATGCCCGGCGATCGGAAGGGGGTCCGGCGCGTACGGCGTCGGCGGAGACCACCCCCGCCCGGCCCCCGCCCCGCACTCGCCGTGCTCGCCGTGCTCCCGCCCAGCCCTCGTCGTGCCGGCCCGTCGCCCGCTGCCCGCTGCCCGTCGCGGCCCTAGGCCCCGTCCTCGTCCTTGCCCTCGTCCTTGCCCTCGCCCTCGTCCTCGCCCTCGCCGTCGTGCATCTGGCCCTCGGCGTCGCGGCCCGCTTCCGTGAAGCCCTCCGCCCCGCGGATCGCGTCACGGTATGTGCGGGCCGCCGCCCGCAGTGCCGCCTCGGGGTCCACGCCCTCGGCCTCGGCCCGGACGGCCATCGCCAGCAGTTCGTACCCCACGCCCTCGCCCGCGGGCAGCGGGACGTCGAGTCCCGCCGTACGCGCCCGGGACGACAGCTTCGCCGACAGCGCGAGGCCCGGCTGGCCGAGCGGGACGCCCTGGGTGACGGAGGTGCGCCGCTTCTCCTCGGCCTTGGTGCGCAGCCAGTGCTCCTTGACCTCCTCGGGCGTGGTGGCCGTCTCGTCGCCGAAGACATGGGGGTGGCGGTGGATCAGCTTGGCGACGATCCCGCCGGCCACGTCGTCGATCGAGAACGGGGCCTCCTGGTCGTCCTCGGCGATCCGGGAGTGGAACACGACCTGGAGCAGGACGTCACCGAGTTCCTCCCGCAGCTCGTCCCGGTCACCTTCCTCGATGGCCTCGACGAGCTCGTACGCCTCCTCCAGGCCGTACTTCGCCAGGCCTTCGTGCGTCTGGCGGGACGACCAGGGGCACTCGGCCCGGATGCGGTCCATCACCTGGACGAGGTCGAGCAGCCGGGCTCCCGGCAGGTCGTACGAGGCGGGCAGCAGCTCCAGGTCGGGCATCCGTATGCGGCCGGAGCCCGCGAGGCCGGCCAGACCGTCGGTGAGCCGGGATTCGCCCTCGCCGGTGGCGACCACGACCACCGTGCGGCCGCCCGCGCACGCGTCGACCAGTTCCCGGGCGGTCGGGGACTCCTCGTCGACCCCGATGCCGGCCTCGCGCAGATACGGCACCTGCGGGTGCGCGCCGTCCGAGCACAGCACCCGGTCGGCACCGTGCAGCGCCTGCCAGGCCTGCCAGGACAGCAGACCGGGTGCGACACGGTGGCTGGTGGTGAGCAGGACGACACGGCCGGCGCCGCCGTCGCCTCCGGCCGTCACATCGGCTGCGGTCCGCTCACTGTCCTGAGCGGCCCCCGTCGGTTCACTGGTTGCGTTCACCCCCCGAACGTAACCCACCCCGCCGACACCCCCGGGGTTGTCCACAGGCCCCCCGGAGGAGGCCGCCGGTCCACCGGCCCAGCGGCCCCTCCCCGACGGGTTACGCGGGCTGCTGCTGCGCCGCCGCCGCGGAGACCTCACGCAGCCACGGCGTCTTCGCCTCGACGCGGCTGCTCTTCTGGACGTCCCAGGCGCCGTAGCGCGGGTTCAGGTCGACGTGCAGCTGCTTGGAGGCGGTGGACATCGCCTTCCAGAAGGCGGCCTTGCCGTCGGTGGTGTTCATGTCGACACCGAGCGCGGCGGCGAGCTTGCGGGCCTCGATCTCGGTGCGCAGGCTGTCGTCGAGGCGCTTGGGCGCCACTCCGTAGTTCGACAGCCAGGCCGTCTCCAGCGCCTTCGAGCCGCCCGCCTGCTGTTCGAGGGCCGAGCGCATCTGCTGGGAGTCCTTGCGGGTGACGGTCACGCCGGCGTTCTTGGCCGCCCGGTCCAGGACCCGGTCCAGGACCATGCCGTGCAGGGTGTCGCGGGTGAGGGTGCCGGTGCTCGCGACGACCTGCGCGTACTGGGCGTCGTCCTTGCTGGCGGCCCGCTGCGCCGAGCGCACCTCGTCGACCCGGCCCTCCAGTTGCGAGACGGTGATCCGGCTGTCGCCGACGACGGCCGCCGCGCCCGGATGGGCATCGCTGCCACAGCCGGTGAGCACGGGGGCCGCTGCGACGATCGCGGCGGAGAGGACGAGCGCGGTGCGACGGCGGCGGTGCAAGGAAGCCTCCCGAGGAGATTGTGCGACGGTGCACAAAGTCTTGCGGTGATCGATGGTAGGCAGTGGCCCGCCTCTCGGCCAGCCATTCGACCAACGATTCACGACGACTTCAGGCACCGCCGGGGGTTCCCCGCCTCAGGGAACGGCCGTGCTCCGTCCGTACGGGTGACGACGGCAGGCCGGTCGTCCGGTCGACCGGCCGTGGCCGTCCCCTCCCGCGATCGTCCGCGCGTCAGCCGGTGATGGCGACCGGCGCGTCCCAGGCGTCGCGGTCCACGGTGAGCGTGACGCCGCCGATGGTCTCCTTGCTGTTGACCATGTACTGGTGGGCGCGGCTGTGACCGGTGAACTGGGTGGCGCCCCAAGGCCAGTCGGTGGTCGTGGTGTTGGTCTTGTCCCACAGCGCGTACCAGAGGTTGCCCGGCAGATCCGTCTTGTCGGCCGCGGTCGCGATGGCCTTGGCGCTGGAGCTGGTGAAGCCGTAGTAGCCGGAGCGGTACGTCTTGGCGCGCAGGGCCTTGTCGAAGGCGCGCACGTACGTGAGCACGGCGTCGTTGCAGGCCTTGTTCGTGAGGTCGTACGACTCCATGTCGAGGTAGACCGGGCTGCCGGCCTTCATGCCGAGGGCGGCGGCCTTGGCGACGGCGTCCGCTCCGTCGGTGGCGCCCATGGAGGCGGCGGTCGAGGCGGTGAGCTTCTCGGGGCTGCTGCCGGTCTGGCAGGACGGCTGGGCGCCGACGTACAGCGGGACGAGCTTCCAGCCCAGGGTGCTGACCGACTTCACCCAGGACGCGGTGAGGTTGGGCTGGCCGCAGCCGCGGTTCTTGCCGCCGATGTACACGGCGGCGGCTCCGTAGAAGCCGGTGTGCCAGGCCTTCATCGCGGTGAGCGAGGGCGCGGTGCAGGTGTCGAAGGCGCGGCCGGTGAAGGTCTTCTGGGCGGGCCAGGTGGTCGCCGCCATCGATTCCTGTGCCGCGATCCCGGCTCCCGCGACCACGGCGGCGCCCGCCGTCGCCCAGGCTATGTAGCGGCCCTTCCTGGACATCCGATGGCTGGACATTCCCCACCCCATTCATGACATGCACATCAGGACACCCGGAACAGAGCCCGGATACCCGTGAGACTCGGGACGACAAGTGGACGATCGGCAACAGGGACAAGCGGTCCCGGATGCGGCGCTCTTCTCCGGCCGGCCCGCGAAGGGGCGCCGGTCCCCTGCGCCGGGAGCGGATCGCACGCTAACCCATGACACCCGTAACTCGGGAAACCCTTCACCTCATTCATCACAAGATTCCCTCAAGGCACGACAAAAACAGGCGAGTTCCCGGAACCGCGGCAACCGCCTCCCCGTCGTTCAGCGCAGGCTCGGCCCGACGCGGACGGCCCGACGCGGACACCGCCCAGGCACGGACAGGGCTGTGCGTCCGCGGTACGCGCTCAGAGTCCGCCGGGGCCGAAGGCCCTGCCCGGACGGGTACTCGCCCATCCGGACCCCGCATCGAAGGACATCGAAGATCTCCATGCGCCACCCCTCCCGCGCGGCTCGGGCACTGCTCGCCGCCGCCGTGCTGCCGCTGGCCCTGACGGCCTGCGCCTCCGCGACCGGCACCTCGTCCTCCTCCGCCACCGCGGACAAGCCGTCCAAGGACCCCGACGCCGGTCTGCTGACCGGCGCGCGGCTGAAGAAGGCGCTGGCGCCCGCGTCCTTCTTCGCCACCGGTTTCGCGGTCGACCCGAAGGGCGCGCGGGACTCCGGCACCGAGTACGCCGACCCGAGCTCCTCCCCGGCGGCGAAGCCCGACTGCACTCTTCTCGGCGGCACCAGCTGGATAGCGATCACCGGCGACTCGGGGGTCGCCTTCGCCCAGAACGACTACGTCAGCAAGGCCACGTCGGAGGACATCGCCCAGGAGGTCGACACCTATCGCGGCACGACCGCGGCCACGGTGCTGGCGCATCTGAAGAAGGCCGCCGCCACCTGCGCGAGCTACCCCGACTCGGACACGCACACCGATGTGAAGGTCACCGGTGCCGACACCACCGGTCTCGGTGACGCCGCCTACACGATCACGCTGACCGACAGCGCCTGGCAGAACGGATCGACCCTGATCGCCGCCCGGTCGGGAACGGACGTCGTCACGGTGATGTCCACGGACGGACACGACAACGGCGCGGCCACGGCGAGGAAGCTGGCCGCCCGGATCGTGACCTCCCTGAAGGGCGAACACGCGCACGTGTGACCGCCGACGGGACCATGACGCCCCCAGTCGGCCGCAGTGGCCCTCCGCGTGGTCAGTGGTCTCCGGGTCAAAGGCGCGTACGAACGCCCACTTGACCTTCCCGTGAGCGATCTTGACTCCCCCATGACCTCAACTTGAGTGCATCTTGCACGAAGTACTCTTTCAGGTCTTCCCTGGCTTGAAACAATCCTCGGGCCAACGAGGGGGCGGGCCGGGTCCGGTGGGCAGGGGGACCGGCGGACAGGGGACCGACGGCGGCCGGAGCGGCAGCCGGAGCGGCCCCGCCCACCCCACTCACCGCTGATCCATCACAGGAGCCCGTCCCATGGCCATGAACGCACGCCGCAACAGACAACTGCTGGAGACCTCGGCCCCCTTGCTGCTCCCGGGCGAGCAGGTCGAACTCACGAGCCTTGCCTCCATAGGCACGGTCTCGGTGCGCAAGCAGGCCCTCACGGCGATCGTGGTCGGCGTGCTGACCCTGGGCATGGTGATGGCGACGGTCCGCCCGCGTGCGGTCTACGTCGTCCTGACGAACCAGCGGATCCTGTTCTTCGACGGCAACCGGGGCGGCAGGCCGGGCAAGCTGCTGATGAACATCGCCCGCCCGTACGTCACCGCGACCGCGCCCAAGAAGGCGTTCCTCGGCCTCAAGACGGTCACCCACCTGACCGTCGAGGGCCAGGAGGGCGCGCTCAAGGTCGACTTCCCGGTCCAGACCCGCGCCGACGGCCACGTGTTCGCCGGGGCCCTGCCGGTCACGCGCTGACGCGTTCCGGGGCCGCCTTCCACGGCGGCCCCACCTCGCACCACAGCAGCTTCCCGTTCCGGCCGAACAGCTCGTCACCGAGCGGGTGTCCGCCCCAGGCGTCCGCGTAGTGGCATACGAGGAAGAGCCCGCGTCCGCCGTCCGCTCCGGCCGGCACGGGTCCGAGCCCGCCGTGCCGCCTGTCGAACGGGGGCGGGATGCACGGGTCGGCGTCCCAGACGCTGATCCGCAGCCGGCCACCGCCGAGGGCCCTGAGCCGGAGGGTCGCGGGGCCGCCGGAGTGCCGGTAGGCGTTCGTGACGAGTTCCGAGACCAGCAACTCGGCCGCGTCGGCGATGCCCGCCATTCCGTGCCCGCCGAGAACCGCCCTGAGCGTGACCCGCGCGACGCGCGGCGCGAGCGGATCGTGCGGCAACTGTAGGGCGTACGCCCAAGAGGGGGACGCATCGGACTTCTGCGGGGATACGGTGACCATGAACGCCTCCTGCGGTGGGGGTACTCCGGTTCACTCCACTGGTCCGGCCGGGCGGTGGCATGTCGCGCGGAACGTACGCATGCGTACGGATGTTGGGCAACGCGGTGCGCTTCCGGCTTATCGGCGGGGCCAGTTGGGCGGCTTGACGCCCACCGTAGACCGGTTCATGGAATACATTCCATGAGTAACAGGGAATGCAGTCCCTAATACCTTCGTGTGGGTGACCCACGCGCCATACGTACGAACGGGAAGTCGCCGCTCATGCCGCAGCCGAGCCCACTGCCCACCGCGCGACGCCGGAGACTGGGTGTCGAGCTGCGGAGACTGCGCGAACGCGCGGACCTGTCCGCCACGCAGGCCGCCGCACTGCTGGGCGCCACGCAGTCACGCGTGAGCAACATCGAGGCCGGCCGCTACGGCGTCAGCGCGGACCGCGTGCGCTCCCTGGCCCGCCACTACGACTGCACCGACGAGCCCCTGATCGACGCCCTCACGGCGATGACCGGCGAGCGTCGGCGGGGCTGGTGGGAGGAGTACCGCGAGATCCTCTCGCCCCGGATGCTGGATCTCACCGAGGTCGAACACCACGCTCTCGCACTGCGAGTGGCCAACGTCATCAACATCCCTGGCCTGCTCCAGACCGCGGACCACGCCCGCGCCCTGTTCGGCCACACCGTGCCACCGCTCAAGCCCCACGAGGTCGAGCACCGCGTCTCGCACCGCGTCAAGCGCCAGGCGATCCTGCACCGCGAACAACCCCAGCCGTACACCGCGATCATTCACGAAGCCGCCCTGCGTATGCGTTTCGGCGCCCCCGGAACGGTCAGAGCCCAGCTCCGCCATCTCAACGACATGAGCGAACTCGGCCACGTCACGATCGCTGTGATCCCGTTCGCCAACGGCCCGTTCCACACCTCCGGCCAGGGCATCGACTACTTCCACGGCCCGGTCCATCAGCTCGACACCGTCCAGCTGGACACCGACCACGGCGCCGAACTCATCGATACTCCTGCCCAGTTGGAGCGCCACCACCTGGTTCTGGACCACATGCAGCGGGCCGCGCTCCCCCAGGCCGAGTCCCGCGACTTCATCACCCGACTAGCCAAAGACCTCTGAAGGAGCCCGTCGATGCACGACCTGAACTGGCAGAAGTCCACGTACAGCCAGGAAGCGTCCTCCTGCGTCTACGTGGCCACGACCCCAACCGGAGCTGTCCTCCTGCGTGAGAGCGACTCCCCGGAGACGGTCATCGCCACCGGGCCGCGTCAGCTCTGCGCCCTCATAGCCGCCCTGCGGCCGAAGCGGGACTGAGCGTCGGGCGCGGGAGCCTCAGCCCCGCACCTGGCCCAGCCACTGGAGCGTCCGCCGGATCTCCGTCGCCATCGGGTGCCCGGAACCCCGCAGCAGTTCCACGTCGTGCAGGAGCCTGGCCAGGGTGTCGTGGGCGGCGGCGCGGTCCCCGAGGGCGAGCAGCAGGTGGCCCATCCTGCGGCGGACTTCGAGGGAGATCTCCGGGTCCCCGGCGACGTACCGGTTCTCGTAGTACGGCAGCAGGGCGCGGTACTCGGCCAGCGCGGCGGCGGGTTCGCCGAGCTGCTCCAGGCACTGGGCCGCCTCGTAGCGGAAGCGCAGGGACTGCGGGTCCGCCTGGCCCGCCTCGGCCGCGCGCTCCTCGGCGAGACGGCGCAGTTCGGGAAGCGCCCGCCGGTACTGTCCGTCGTCCATCAGCGTGGCCGCGTACTGCTTGCGCAGCGTACGCACGACGGGTGAGTGCTCCCCGTGCTCGTCGGCCGCCGCCGGGAGGATCGCGCCGAGGATGTCCACGGCCTGCGTGATGCGCCCCTCGCCCAGGAGCCGCTTGACCTCGTCGACCGCGCCCGCGACATCGGGCCGCTCCACGACGGGCGCCGCCTGCGGCTGGGGCGCGGGCGTCCGCGCCCGGTCCGGCCACGGGGCGTGCGGGCGCAGGAAGGGCCGCGTGGGATCCAGCGGGGCCCCGGTGGGCGTACCGGGCGACGGCAGCAGCGGGAGCAGATGCTCGTACGTCTCCTGCGCGGACGCCGGCCGGTGCTGAGGATCCTTGGAGAGCAGGCGCAGTACGAGGTCCTCCAGCGCGGGCGGCACCTCGGGGCGCAGCCGGCGCACCGGGAGCGGCGGCTCGTACAGGTGCCGGTGCAGCACGCCGAGCGCGGTCGAGCCGGAGAACGGCACGTCGCCGCTGAGGAGTTCGTGCAGCAGCACACCGAGCGCGTACAGGTCGGTGTACGGGCCGACCGCGCCGCCCATCGCCTGCTCGGGGGCCATGTAGGCGGGACTGCCGATGGGTGAGCCGGTGTGCGTCAGGCGCGTGGTGTCGGTGTCCATGACGGACGCGACGCCCAGGTCGAGGACGGTCACCGTGCCGTCCTGCTTGACCATCACGTTCCTCGGCTTGAGGTCGCGGTGCACGATCGGAACGGCGTGCACCGCGCTCAGCACGGCACACAGCTGGGCCGCGACCGCGACGGCCCACTGCCACGGGTACGGGTCGTGCTCGGCGAGATGGTCCGAGAGGTCCGCCCCGTCGACGTACTGCATGACGAGGAACAGCTCGTCGCCCGCGCTGCCCGCGTCGTGGACCGTGACCAGACCGGGGTGGTCCACCTGCGCGGTCACCCTGCACTCGCGCACGAAGCGGCGGCGCAGCTCGTCGGCCTCCTGGCCCGCGACCTTGTCCGGGCGCAGCAGCTTGACCGCGACACGCCGGTCCAGGCGCTTGTCGTAGGCGGTCCAGACCTGGCCCATGCCGCCCTGCCCGATGAGTGTGGACAGTTCGTAGCGGTCCGCGATCACCCGGCTCGTCGCCACGCTCACCAGCCGTCCCCGCTGTCGTCGGGCCGGCCGTCGCGCTTGCGCAGGTAGTCGCTGAGCTCGTCCAGCTCGGCGCGCACCTGATCGATCCGCGCGGGCGCCGGCCGCTGGGGCGGCGATACGGGCGGCACCGACGGCCGGGACACCGGCGGTTGGGGGATCGGCGGCCGGGGCATCGAGGGCACCGGCGTGGCCAGGGGGCTCTGGTGCTGCGGAACGGTCGCGGCGGTGTACGGCGACGGCTGCGGATAGCCGTACGCCGGCCCCGAGGGCTGCTGCGGGACGTACGCCGCGTAGCGGAGCTGGTGGAAGTGACGGATGTCCGCGGCGAGGTAGTAGGCGATCGAGAGCACCAGGGAACCCAGAAGCAGGATCAGGCCCGTCCAGCCGCCCGGGGTGTGGATCTCGTCGCCCCCCTCGGTGCCGAGCAGGACGATCCCGAACACCTCGGCGGCCGTCGTGGCCGCGAACAGCCCCCAGTCGAGGGACTTCCTGGTCACGATCGCCAGGCGCAGCATCATCACCCAGCCGAGCAGGCCGAAACTGAACACCGAGATCACCACGAAGAACACGCGCAGGAAGACCAGCCACCCGACGGGGGGTGGAGTTCTCACCGGCTGCGCCTGGCCGTGGCCTTGCATGCTTGCTCCCGGAGGCCGGTTGGGGACGGACGTACGAGTTGGAAGTCCGAGCGTATAGGCCGACGAGGACAACCGGTCCCGGGTTGTACCGAACCGTTGCCACGCTGATCACTTCACGTGTCACGACGGGCTTCGGAGACCCCTGGAGGAAGTTCCCGTTCCATGGGTCCCCCGTGGCCGTTCCGTCCGCCCGGCGTGACCATCCCTTCCGCCCGGCGTGCCTGTTCCGTCCGCCCTGCGTGCCCGTTGGGTCAGTCCGGCTTGCCCGTTCCGTCAGTCCGGCGTGACCGTTCCGTCCGTCAGGCCGTCGTACATACCGCGCACGAGCTGCTCCCCGAGCCGCCCGGCCCTCCGCAGCGCGTCCTCGAACTCGGCGAGCGCGCGGAAGCGTTCCCCGTAGCGGTGCTGGTCCTCCAGTGCGAGCCGGGGCAGTTGCAGGCGCCGGACGTCGAGCCGGGTGGCCGTGGACGCGTAGCTGCTGGCCTGCCGGTTGTTCGCGGTGCCGCGCAGGAAGCCCGCCAGGAACCACGGGTCCAGGGCGGCCGGGTCGGGGCGCAGGAGCGTGAGGTTGCGCCCGAGGACGGCGCCCGCCGTGTCTTCGTCGACCACCCGCGCCACCGAACCGCCTCCGAGGACGGGGACCACGACGTCACCCGTTTCGACCAGCACGGCTTCCTCGTCGCCTTCGGGAAGGTTCCCGGACGGCGCGGTTCCGGCCAGCACGTCGTGGTCGGCGAGCACCGCCGCGCGCGCGGGTGCGGTGTTACCGCCCGTACGCAGCAGCAGGGCTCCCCCGCGCGCGAGTTCGCCCACGGTGATGAGCGGCCAGCGCACCGGGGAGCTGCGCCGCGCCTCGGGGGGCGTGAGATCGGAGGTGAGGCGCAAGGTGTCGCCCAGGTGATCGCGGACCCGCGCGAGCTGCTCGGACCCGCCCGGGGCGGCGTCCGGCGGAAGATGGCGTGCCGGGGCCAGGTCGACATCGTCGTCGAGGAGTTCGATGACCGGAACCGACCTGCTGAACCCCGGCTCCTCGCGAGCGCTGCCGGTCCGCTCGAAGGGCCGCCACGCGTCGAGCACCGCGCTGCGCACGGCCGCCCAGTCGAAGCCGCGGCCCTCCCCGGCCGACGCGCCGGTGTCGACGAGCAGCAGCTCCGGCTGCGCGGGCGCCTTCTCGGGGCGCCGCAGCACCCAGATGTGCAGCGGGATGTTGTAAGGGGGCGCCGCGCCGACCGGAAGGGCGATCACGGCACGCAACGCGCCGCGGCGCAGCAGGTCGGCGCGGACCCGGCGGCCCGAGCGGCGCGAGGCGGCGGCCGGCGGCATGAGGACGACGGCGCTGCCGCCGTCCTTCAGATGCGCCAGCGCGTGCTGCACCCAGGCCAGTTCGGATTCCGTCCGGGCCGGGAACCCGTACTCCCAGCGGGCGTCGTAGGCGAGTTCGTCGTGCCCCCAGTTGCGCTCGTTGAACGGCGGGTGGCACACGACGGCATCGGCCTTGAGCGTGCTGTGCGCGTCCGCGCGCAGACTGTCCCCGGCGGCGGTGCGGACGGCGGCCTTCCCCTGGATCGCGAGCCGCAGTCCGCAGAGCGCGGCGAGATCGGGGGCGCTGTCCTGGCCGTAGAGCTCCTGGTCGGGCCCGGCCGCCACGGCGCGCAGCAGCGCGCCGGTGCCGCAGGCCGGATCGAGTACGGTGCGCGCCGGTCCCGCGAGGCCGGCCATCAGCGTGGCGAGGTCGCCCGGGGTGAGCGTGTACTGGCGCGGGTTGGCGTCGAGGTGCCGCCCCAGCAGGAACTCGTACGCCTGCCGGGCGCCCCGGTCCGCGGCGAGTTCGGCCGCCCCGCGCAGCAGGGCCGCGGAGGTGAGCAGCTCGGGACCGGTGGGGGTGTTCACGGCGCGCTCGCGCGGAGCGCCGAAGCGTGGGGCGATCACCTGGTCGAGGGCGGCGGGCAGCAGGGCGGCGAGGCGCTCGTCGGAGCCCGCGCTGACCTCCAGCCAGTCGGTGGGGCGGTCGTTGATGAGCAGGAGCACGCATCCGGCGTGGACGAGTGCGGTGACGGGGCCTTCGGGGTGGCCGGCGACCTGCTGCCAGACGCGCTCGCGCAGTGGGACCTCGGCGAGTTTGCCCTGGTCGCGCAGCCAGGCCTCGACCTCGGCGAGCGCGAAGGTGGGGCTGGCCTCGGTACCGCCGACCGGTTTGGGGAAGTCGGCGTGCCGGCGGCGCCAGTTGCTGACGGCCGCCCGGCCGACTCCCGCGAGCCGGGCGATTCCGGCGGCGGTCACCTCTGTCGCGTTGTGCTGCACCCGCCCGGCTCCCCTCGTTCTGGTCGGTGGCCTCTGTGACGCCCCTGCGGCCATGCCGCTCATGACGTCTCCGGCCCACCGCCCTTGCCTGTGACGCCGAGCATACCGACGAATGCGTGATCCACCCCTTCACGCTCATGTACACGTTCATCTTTGTGAATCGTGTTGACTCGGTTCACACGCTCTGCTCTTATTGACCCATCGAACGGGCAAGCCGCCGGAGCGAACCGGATGCCGTGCATGTTCGAGCAATCTGTTCACACCCTGGGGAGGGCGCAGTCATGGGCATCAAGGCCAAGGTGGGGCTGGGGGCCGTGGTCGGCATCGTCGTCATCGGCGTCGTATCGGCGAACGCGGGCAACCACGGGAACAGCGGAAACAGCGGTTCCGGCGACAAGGCCAAGGACACGTCCTCCTCCGCCCGGCACGAGTCCGGCAAGACGGCGGACACCAAGAAGGCGGACGCCGAGAAGGCCGACAGCAAGAAGAGCGGCACGTCCGGCAAGGCCGCGAAGAAGGCCGCCTTCCAGGGGGACGGCGACTTCCGGGTGGGCAGCGACATCAAGCCCGGCACCTACCGGACCACGGGCAACACCGACGGCATGTGCTACTGGGAGCGGGCCAAGGACGCCTCGGGCGAGATGAGCTCCCTGCTGGCCAACGACAACGTCACCGGCGCCAGTTACGTGACCGTCGAGGCGAGCGACAAGCTCTTCAGGACGAGCAACTGCGAGGACTGGGAGGCCGTCGGCGCGAAGGCCTCCGGTTCGCCCGCGACGCGGATGAAGGGCGACGGCGGCATGTACAGAGTCGGCGCGGACATCGCCCCCGGCACCTACCGCTCCACCGGCAACGCCGACGACTCCTGCTACTGGGAGCGCGACAAGGACGCCACGCACTCCATGAACTCCGTCATCGCCAACAACAACGTCACCGGCACCGCCGTCGTCACCATCGGCGCCGGCGACGGCTACTTCAAGACCGCGGGCTGCGGGGACTGGAAAAAGTCAGCCTGACACCGTCGCGCCCCGCCCCTGATGCAGCGCCACCATGAAGGCGCGCGGGCACGAAGACAGCTCCCCCCACACTCCATCAACCGACACCAGACCAAGGAACTCTCATGCGTCGCACCGCACTTGCCGCCCTCTGCCTCGCCGCCGCGGCCACCGCGGGCCTCACCGGCTGCCTGTCCGGCGAGACCAAGGCGGACAGCAAGCCGAAGGGCCCGTTCGTCGGGCTGTCCGGGGGCCAGATCGCCAACCGCGCCGTCAAGGCCACCACGGGTGCCAACTCGCTCCGGATGAAGGGCGACGTTCCCGACGAGCAGGGCGGCGGCACCATCGGGATCGACATGGCACTCGACAAGAAGGGTGACTGCGCCGGCACGATGAACATGAAAGGCCAGGGCAAGGCCGATCTCATCAAGACCGGCAACACCCTCTACATGAAGTACGACGAGGCGTTCCTGCGCGCCCAGAGCGGCAGCGGCGACTCCAAGGCCGAGACCGACGGCGTCGTGAGCATGCTGGCCGGCAAGTGGACCAAGATGGCCGCGACCGGCTCCGACGCCAAGGACATCGCGGGCGTCTGCGACCTCGGCACCGTGCTCGCCGACGCGAAGAACGTCAACTCCGATGCCACGCGCGGAAAGACGACGACCCTCGACGGGGTCCCCGCGATCGTCCTGCACGAGAAGGACGGCAAGGACCGGTACACGCTGTACGTCGCCACCGAGGGCAAGCCCTACCTGCTGCGGGTCGACAGCACCTCCGCCAAGGACCCGGGCACGATCACCTTCAGCGAGTACGACAAGCCGGTCGGCGCCGCCAAGCCGGCCGGGACGATCCTCGACCTGGACAAGCTGGGCAGCTGACGCTCCGCCGGCTCGACGACGCCCGGGCGAACGTGTCCTCCCGAGGGCCGTCCTCCCGGGCCGTCGCCACGCGGAGCCCGAACCACCGACACGACGCGGGCCCGGGAGTTCACCCTGCCGGGCACCGCTCCCGCACCGCTCCCGCACGACTCCCGCACGGCGAACGTCGCCTGCCGCGGCGGCGCCGGTGTGGTTCGGGGCGGTGTCGGAGGCAGTCGATAGGGTCGGCGCACCTGATCAGTCGAGGAGCACGCGCATGAGATCTCCGGCCGAGCTGGACGACGTCCGGTGGTCCGACCTGACCCACGCCTACGGCCCCGCCGAGGACGTGCCCGAGCTGATCAGGGCGCTCTACGAGGACGACGAGGAAGCCGCCGACGAGGCGGTCCACGAGCTCTACGGCAACATCCACCACCAGGGCACGATCTACCAGGCGTCGGCCCCCGCCGTCCCCTTCCTCGCCCACGCCGCGCTGCACGCGCCGCGGAAGCGCGAAGAACTGCTGATGCTCCTCGCGGTCCTCGCCGACCACGACTCCTCCGCCGTCCGATCGCCGCGCCGGCCCGGCAGCGACAGCGCCGCGGTCTGCGCGGAACTCTGCGCGGTGCTCCCTCAGCTGCTGCCCTGCCTCGGGGACACCGAGCGCGGGGTGCGCCGGGCGGCGCTCCGGACGGTCGCGTCCGTGGCCGACCTGCTCCCGTACAAGCTGTGGGTCCTGGCCGTCGAGCGGATCGACGCGCTCTACGCCGGCGATCCCGTCCCGGCGGTACGGGCGGACGCGCTGGTGGTCCTGAACCGGTTCGGCCGGGTGCTGGAACCGCTGGACAGCCCGCTGCCCGAGGTGCGGCTCGCCGCGGCCCAGTCGGCCGCCGAACGGCTGGGGCCGCCCTACGCGCCCGAAATCGTTGAGGTCTTCGCCGAGGACGGCGCCGAACCCGACCCCGGGGACGACGACTACCCGTGGTCCGACACCAGCACCCAGAACGAGCGGCTCACCCGCCTACTCACCCAGGATCCGGACGCCGGCCTCACGGTGGCCGCCCGCTGGATCGCGGCCGGGGACATCGGCTCACGCGGCTCCTGGCTGGCCCAGGAGATCGCCGGGAAGTGGCGGGACCGCGAGCGCGAGGTCCTGGACCTGTCGCTGGCCGCACTGCCCCATCACAGCAACGCCACCGCCCTGCTCCGCACGATCGGCTACTGGATCGAGGGTCTGCCCGAGCCGGAAGCCGCCCTCCGGGACGGTCTCCACCGGTACGCGGTCGGCGACGACGAGAACGCCGGGCCCGCGCTCCTCGCCCTGGTGCACTCGCGCGACCCCCGCGCCCTGGAGCTGGTGCTGAAGCGCCCCTCCGCCCGCCTGCTCGCGGCGGCGGCAACACGCTTCCCGGAGGCGGCCGACCGGCTGATACCCGTGATCCGCCGCGAGCTGGCCGCGGGCGCCACCGGGAACGACGGCATCGCCCTGGTCCAGGCCCTGGCCCCGTTCGGCACCGCCGCCCGGGCGGCCCAGCCCGAACTGGCCGACTGCCTCAGGACCCGTCGCGCGGCCATCGTCGCCGCCCGCCAACTCGGCTCCAACGGCATACGCACTCCGGAGATCACCGGCCTGCTGCTCGAAGCCGCGCAGGGCAACGACGCCTCGCTGAGGGCGTCGGCGGCCGTGGCCCACTACCAGCTGACGGGCGACCCCGACACGGCGCTGCGCACCTACGAGGCACTGCTGTCGTCCACCAAGGGCCAGACCCACTGGTACCTGAGCGGCCTGGAGCCGATGGGCAGCGCCGCCGCCCCGCTGCTCCCTCTCATCGAGCCCCTGCTGGGGGCCGGCTACGACTGGACCCGCAAGGCGGCCGCCGAGGCCCACCACTGGATCACCGGTTCCCCGGACCGCGCCGTCCCCGTCCTGGCCGGCCTGGTCGGCACCACCCCGGCGGGCCTCAGCGCCCTCAAAGCCCTCGCCACGACAGGCCGTTCCCCGAAGGAACTCCACCCCACCCTGATTTCCTACGTCTCCTCCCCGAAGCGCCTGCTGACCGACTCCCCGTTCTCGGGCCAGAACCACCCGGACGACGAACTCCGCACCGTGTCGCGGTTGTTGCTGACGATTTCCACGAAGCGAGTCGAACACGACCCGGCCCATGGGAACACCCCGTAACAGCTCCGCCACACAGACACACCACGACGGCCTGAACGCCAGCATCTCCCGCATGCACAGAACCACCTCCACCGCCGCGTCGGCCGTCGCGCCCGTCGTCGCCCTCCTGACCCTCTTGACCGCGTGCGGCAACGCACCCTCGAACTCCCCGGCCGACGCGCACGAACCCGCGAGGGCGAGCACGCGCGCGGACGGCCGGCTCGCGGCGCGCACCGCGTTCCGGACCATGGCAGCACGGGTGGGGACAGCGACTCTCACGGGAGCCGTCACCGTGGAGAACGACCCCAACCACCTGCTCGGGCGCCCCGACGAGTACACGTCCAAGGTCACGTTCTCGGACAGCTGGGTACAGGCTTCGCAGGTCACCGGCGCGGACCCGGGAGCCGTCGAACGCGGCGGCGCCATCGAGGTGTTCGCCGACGCCGCGGACGCCGGGGCACGCGCGGCGTACCTCCGCGGCGTGGCCGAGTCCTCCCCGGCCCTGGCCGAATACGACTACGTCCACGGCTCGGTGCTCGTACGCGTCTCCCGCTACCTCACCCCGAAACAGGCGGCACAGTACGAGTCGGCCGCGGCCGAACTGGGCTGAGTCCGCCGGTACCGGTGGCCGTCGCGCGGGGCGGGTACGGCTCGCCCCGTACGGCTTCGTGCCGGTGCGGGACGCGTCACCGGCCCGGCACCGGCGGGGCGCCCGCCCCTCGCGTCAGTTCGCGTGGAACCTCTTCGGTGCCTCGGTCGCGTTGCCGCCCGAGGGGAGCTTCTGGGCGGGGCAGCCGCCCAGCACCTTCTTCATGGCCGCCTTCTCGGCACTGGTGACCCACAGGCCGTACTTCTTCTTCACCGCCACCTGCGCGGCGACGTACGTGCAGCGGTACGCCTTGTTCGGCGGGAGCCAGGTCGCGGTGTCGCCGTCGCCCTTGCTGCGGTTGGCGCTCGCGCCGACGGCGCGGAGGTTCAGCGGGTCGTTGGCCAGCGCTATCCGCTTGCTCGCGTCCCAGTACTTCGCGCCCGTCTGCCAGGCGTCCGAGAGGGCGACGAGGTGGTCGATGTCGACCAGGCTGCGCCCACGGACGAAGGTGACGTCCTTGCCGCCGTACGGATCGGGTCCGAGCACCCCGCCGGACACCCTGCACCTGCCGTCGCTGAACTTCACTTCCTTCAGGTCCCGCTTGAGGATGTCGTCACGGGTGTCGCAGCGGTTCGCGTCGGTGTCGGCCCAGGCCGTGCCGAACCGTTCCCTGCTGTACCCGGTCTTGGGCGCGCGCCCCTTGACTGCCAGCGAGTCCACGGCCGCGTAGGCGGCACCGCCGCCGCCGGCCGCCGTCTCCTGCGGTCCCGCCGAACCGATGGCGTCCTTCTTGCAGCCACTGACTCCGGCACCGATGACGAACACGGCCACCGCGGCGGCAGCCGCCCCACCCCTCAGACGCAGCACAGCGCCCCTCCCCTTCGCCTCCCCGGGTCCGCCCAGATCGGACGTGATTCCCGTCTGCCCAAGGTAACGGCCGGCATTCCCCGGCCATACCAGGCATCAATGGGCAATAGGCGCACGCCGGGCGTATCGTCGGTCGTGAGTCCCCCGGAAGGAGCTCTGGATGGGCATCTTCGACAAGTTCAAGCACAACAAGGCGGCGCAGGACAAGGCATCGGACATGTCCGACACCGCGGAGAAGCAGGTCAACAAAAAGACCGGCGACAAGTACTCGGACAAGGTCGACGACGCGCAGCGGAAGGCCGAAGGCGCGATGGGAATGGACCGCGACCAGCCCGGACAGCAATAGCCGGAACCATCCGAGGGCCATCTCGCCCTGCCGGCCCCATCGCGGCATCCACGCCGGATGGGGCCGGGGTCGTTGCCGTGCGGAGAGTGCGGAGAACGCGGAGAACGCGGGGAGTGCGGGGGACGCGGGGAGTGCGGGGGACTCGGAGAACGCGGGGAACTCGGTGAATCCCGGCCGCTTCCAGGCCGCGTGCCGCCGGGGCCCGTCCGACAATTCGCGCCGTCGCCCGCAGGGGCGGAACGGGAACTGCGAGACAGGCCCCAGGACTTCCTAGGACCCCAGCACCGAAGCCAGGAACTCACCGGTCCAGCCCAGCAGTTCCCGGCCCACCAGCGGCGTTCCGCCGACCTTCGCGGTCTTCGGGCGCGGGACGAGGATCTGGTGGGCCGTCGGTTTGATGACGGTCCCCGGATACAGGCGCTTGAGGCGCAGCTCCTGCGATTCCCTCAACTCCACGGGCGCGAAGCGGATGTTGTTGCCCTGGAGGACGATCTCGCCCACCCCGCAGGCGCGCGCGAGCATCCGCAGGCCCGCCACCAGGAGCAGGTTCTCGACCGGCTCCGGGAGCTTGCCGTAGCGGTCGACGAGTTCCTCGCGTACGGCCCTGACGTCCTCCTCCGTGTTCGCGGAGGCGATGGAGCGGTACGCCTGGAGGCGCAGCCGCTCGCCCGGCGCGTACTCGTGCGGGACGTGCGCGTCGACCGGAAGCTCGACCTTGACCTCCAGCGGCGGCTCCTCCTCCACCCCGCCCTCCAGGAAGGCGCGGTAGTCCGCGACAGCCTCGCCCACCATGCGTACGTACAGGTCGAAGCCGACGCCAGCGATGTGGCCCGACTGCTCGCCGCCGAGCAGATTGCCCGCGCCGCGGATCTCCAGGTCCTTCATCGCCACGTACATGCCCGCGCCCATCTCGGTGTGCTGGGCGATGGTCGCGAGCCGCTCGTGGGCCGTCTCCGTGAGGGGCTTCTCCGGCGGGTACAGGAAGTAGGCGTAGCCGCGTTCCCGGCCTCGGCCGACCCGGCCGCGCAGCTGGTGGAGCTGGGAGAGGCCGAAGTTGTCGCCGCGCTCCACGATCAGCGTGTTCGCGTTCGAGATGTCGATGCCCGACTCGACGATCGTCGTGGAGACCAGCACGTCGAACTTGTTCTCCCAGAAGTCCACGACCACCTGCTCCAGCGCCGTCTCCGACATCTGGCCGTGGGCCGTGGCGATCCGCGCCTCCGGGACGATCTCCCTGAGGCGGGCGGTCGCGCGGTCGATGGACTCGACCCGGTTGTGGATGTAGAAGACCTGGCCCTCGCGCAGCAGTTCACGGCGGATCGCCGCGCCGATCTGCTTCTCCTCGTAGGGGCCGACGAAGGTCAGCACCGGGTGCCGCTCCTCGGGCGGGGTGGTGATCGTGGACATCTCCCGGATGCCCGTCACGGCCATTTCGAGCGTACGGGGAATGGGGGTGGCGGACATCGTCAGGACGTCGACGTTGGCGCGGAGCTTCTTCAGCTGCTCCTTGTGCTCGACGCCGAAGCGCTGCTCCTCGTCGACGATGACCAGGCCCAGGTCCTTGAACTTGGTCTCGGAGGAGAACAGCCGGTGGGTGCCGATGACGAGGTCCACCGAGCCCTCGCGCAGCCCTTCGAGGACCGCCTTGGCCTCGGTGTCCGTCTGGAAGCGGGACAGGGCGCGGACGTTGACCGGGAACTGCGAGTAGCGCTCGGAGAACGTGCCGAAGTGCTGCTGCACCAGCAGGGTCGTGGGGACCAGGACCGCGACCTGCTTGCCGTCCTGGACCGCCTTGAACGCGGCGCGGACCGCGATCTCCGTCTTGCCGTAGCCGACGTCGCCGCAGATCAGACGGTCCATCGGGACCGTCTTCTCCATGTCCTCCTTGACCTCGGCGATCGTGGTGAGCTGGTCGGGCGTCTCCGCGTACGGGAACGCGTCCTCCAGCTCGCGCTGCCAGGGCGTGTCGGCGCCGAACGCGTGGCCCGGGGCCGCCATGCGCGCCGAGTACAGCTTGATCAGGTCCGCGGCGATCTCCTTGACCGCCTTCTTCGCGCGGGCCTTGGTCTTGGTCCAGTCGGCGCCGCCGAGGCGGTGCAGCGTGGGGGCCTCGCCGCCGACGTACTTGGTGATCTGCTCCAGCTGGTCGGTGGGGATGTAGAGGCGGTCGCCGGGCTGGCCGCGCTTGGCGGGGGCGTACTCGACGACCAGGTACTCGCGGGTCGCGGTCTGAACGGTGCGCTGCACCATCTCGATGTAGCGGCCGACACCGTGCTGTTCGTGCACGATGTAGTCGCCGGTCTCCAGGGTCAGCGGGTCGATCGTCTTGCGGCGCCGGGCCGGCATCCGGGCGCCGTCCTTGCCCGCCGCCTTCTGGCCGGAGATGTCGGTCTCGGTCAGGACGGCGAGCCGGAGCGCCGGGTCGACGAAGCCATAGTCGATGGAGCCGCACGCCACGTGCACGACGGAGGGGCCGATCCCGGTGAGGTCGGTCTCCAGGCGGGCGGCGATGCCCTCGCCGCCGAGCACCTCGACGGTGCGGGCCGCCGGGCCGTGCGCCTCGGTGACGTAGACCGTGTGCCAGCCGTCGGCCAGCCAGCCCTTGGTGTCGGCGAGCGCGCGGGCGGTGTCGCCGCGGTAGGTCTCCGGGGCGTGCATGCCCAGCTTGAGGGTGTCCCCCGCCGCGCCCGGGGCGAAGTCGGAGAGTTCCCCGTCGGCGGCGAACGGCGACACCGACCACCACATCATGTCCAGCTCGCGGGCCCGGTCCCGTACGTCCGCGATGGACCACAGGGAGGCCGCGCCGACGTCGATGGGAGCCTCACCGCCCCCGGCCGTCGCCGCCCAGGACGCCTGGAGGAACTCCTGCGAGGTCGCCACCAGGTCCGCGGCCCGTGTCCGTACCCGCTCCGGGTCGCACACGACGGTCATCGCGCCCTCGGGAAGGACGTCGAGGAGCAGTTCCATGTCGTCCACGAGGACAGGGGCGAGCGATTCCATGCCCTCCACGGCGATGCCCTCGGCGATCTTGCCGAGGAGTTCGCCCAGCTCCGGGTGGGCCTCGGCGAGGGCAGCGGCCCTCGCCCGTACGTCCTCCGTGAGCAGCAGCTCGCGGCACGGCGGGGCCCACAGCCCGTGCTCGGCGACCTCCAGCGAGCGCTGGTCCGCGACCTTGAAGTAGCGGATCTCCTCGACGTCGTCGCCCCAGAACTCCACCCGCAGCGGGTGTTCCTCGGTCGGCGGGAAGACGTCGAGGATGCCGCCGCGGACGGCGAACTCGCCGCGCCTCTCCACGAGTTCGACGCGGGAGTACGCGGCTGCCGCGAGAGCCTCGACGGTCTCGCCCAGGTCGGCGCTCACACCGGTGCGCAGGACGACGGGTTCCAGGTCGCCCAGGCCCTTGACCTGCGGCTGGAGGACCGAGCGGATGGGGGCCACGACGACGGACACCGGGCCGGTCTCGGGGTCGTCGGGGCGCGGGTGGGCGAGGCGCCGCAGGATGGCGAGGCGCCTGCCGACGGTGTCCGAGCGGGGCGAGAGCCGCTCGTGCGGCAGCGTCTCCCAGGACGGGTACTCGGCCACGCCGTCCGGCGGGAGCAGGGAGCGCAGGGCGGCGGCCAGGTCCTCGGCCTCGCGGCCGGTGGCCGTCACCGCCAGGACCGTACGGCCGGTCTCGCGGGCGAGCGCGGCGACGGCGAACGGGCGCGCCGCCGGTGGGCCGACCAGGTCGACATGCGTCCGGTTGCCGTCGGCGGCGGCCTTCACCGCCTCCGTGAGGGCGGCGTCCTTGACGACGGCGTCGAGCAGACCGTGCAGGCTCATGAAGGGCTTCCATCCCGGGGAGTGGGCAACGCGAGACGCCCGACACGTGGGACGGGCCGGGGTTAACCAGCCTACGACTCCGGGCCCGCTCGCGCGTGACCGTCCACCGAGGGCCCCAGCCCCCGACGGCCCCCGACGGCCCCGGGCTGATCCAGGAACGATGCCGGAAACGTCGTAGGGCCCGGTTCCGAGGAAGTGACTCCCCGGGACCGGGCCCGTTCCCCCGCAACCCCCGTATGCGGTGGCTCGGTGCGACCGTCCGACGATGACCTGGCCTGTCCTGGGACAGGACCGGTCACCTGTCCTAGTCGGTGGCGATCGCGTTCAGTACGTTCATCCGGCCCGCCCGGAACGCCGGGATCAGGGCGGCGAACAGGCCCACGAAGGCCGAGCCGATGAAGACCCCGATGATGGTCGGCCAGGGGATCTCCAGAACCTTCAGGCCTTCCAGGGCGAGAAGCTTCTGGGCGGTCGCGCCCCAGCTCATTCCGAGGCCGAGGCCGAGGAGTGCGCCGAACAGGGCGATGACGACCGACTCCAGCCGGATCATCCGGCGCAGCTGACGGCGGGAGAGGCCGATGGCGCGCATCAGGCCGATCTCGCGGGTGCGCTCGACGACCGACAGCGCCAGGGTGTTCACCACACCGAGGATCGCGACCACGATCGCCAGGCCCAGCAGGCCGTAGACCATGTTCAGGAGCTGGCCCACCTGGTCCTTGAGCTCCTGCTTGTAGTCCGTCTGGTCGCGGACCTGGTACTGCGGGTACGGCTCCATGGACTTCTTCAGGGCCGCGTACGCCTGCTTCTCCTGGCCGGGCTTGGCCTTGGCGAACATGATCTCGTTCGGCGGGATCCGGTCGGCGGGCAGGTACTTCTTCATCGTCTCGATGCTGGTGTACCGGACCTCGTGGTCGATGGCCACGTCGTCGTCCGTGACGGCCGCGACCTTGAGCTTCGCCGTGGCGCCGTCCTTGAAGGCGACGCTGAGGGTGTCGCCGACCCGCACACCGTGCTTCTCGGCGTACTTCGAGCCCACCGACATGGCGTTCTCGCCGTAGGCCGCCGCCAGGTCACCGGCGGTCGTCTTGCGCCGCAGGTCCTGGGCGTACGACGGGTCGGCGGCGGTGATCCCGGAGTCGTCGACCTGCCCGTCGGGCGAGGTCACCTTCGCCGCGAGGTCCTTGTAGCGGGTGACGTGGTCCAGGCCGGGGCTCGTCTCCATGGCCTTCTCGGCCTGCGGGACGATCCGCTGCTGGCCCTGGACGATGAAGTCCGCGCCGACCGACCTGTCGAGCTCGTCGGTCGCCGAGGCCACCATGGAGGAGCCGACCACGGACAGGCAGGCGACCAGCGCCAGGCCGATCATCAGGGCCGCGCCGGTGGCGCCGGTACGGCGCGGGTTGCGCAGCGCGTTGCGTTCGGCGAGCCGGCCGACGGGGCCGAACATCCGCAGCAGTACGGCGCTGAGGACCCGGACGACGCCGCCCGCGAGCAGCGGGCCGACGATGACGAAGCCGATCAGGGTGAGGACGATGCCCGCGCCGAGGACCAGGGAGCCGTCGCTCGCCTTGTCCGCGGTGGCCGCCGTGTAGAGAGCGAACGCTCCGGCGCCGGTCAGGGCCAGGCCGATCAGTCCGCGGATGAGACCGGCCCTGCCGTCGGCCGGGGTGCCGGCGTCGCGCAGCGCGGCCATCGGGGAGACCTTCCCGGCGCGCCGGGCCGGCAGATAGGCGGCGAGGACGGTGACGACGACGCCGAGGACCATGCCGATGACGGGGGTGGCCGCCTTGACGGTCAGGTCACGGGTCGAGAGGTCCATGCCCATCGACGACATGAGTTTCATCAGGCCGACCGCGAGGCCGACGCCCGCGGCGACGCCGAGGACCGAGCCGATGAGGCCGAGCAGCAGCGCCTCGACCAGCACCGACCGGTTGACCTGCTTGCGGGAGGAGCCGATGGCGCGCATCAGACCGATCTCGCGGGTGCGCTGGGCGACCAGCATCGAGAAGGTGTTGATGATCAGGAAGATGCCGACCAGGAACGCGATCCCGGCGAAGCCGAGCATGGCGTACTTGATGACGTTCATGAACTGGCCGACGCCCTGGCGGTTCTCGTCGGAGTTCTCCTTCTGCGTCTGGACCTTGTACGACCCGTGGAGCGCGGCGGAGACGTTCTGCTTGAGGTGCGCGTCGGAGACGCCCGGTGCGGCGGTGACGTTGATCTGGGTGAACCGGCCGGTGGAGCCGAGCAGTTCGCGCTGGGCGGTTGCGGTGTCGAACCAGACCACTGCGGCACCGGGGTTGGTCACCTTGAAACTGGCGATCCCCACGATCCTCGCCTTGAAGTCGCCGGTGACGGCGATCGTGCGCAGTTCGTCGCCCATCTTGAGGTGGTGCTTGGCGGCGGTGTCGACGTCGACCATCACCTCGGTGGGTCCGCGTGGGGCGCGGCCGGAGGTGATCTCCGTGGAACGCAGGTCGTTGTGGCCCCAGTTGCCCGCGATGGTCGGGGCGCCGGTGGTGGAACCCATGTTCTTGTTGTGGCTGTCGACGACGGTCACACCCAGCGAACTGACCGCGCCCTCGGCGGACTTGACGCCGTCCGTCCGCTGCGTCCGGGCGACCACGGAGGCCGGCACCGACTCGGGCTTGCCGTTCTGCGGGGTGTCGTCGTTCTTTGCGGCCTTCGGCAGCACCGTCACGTCGGAGGCGGTGGCCGCGAAGAGCTTGTCGAACGTCGTGTTCATCGTGTCGGTGAACACGAGCGTGCCGCAGACGAAGGCCACCGAGAGCAGGACGGCCACGGCGGACAGCGCCATGCGTCCCTTGTGCGCGAAGAAGTTGCGCATCGAGGTCTTGAGGACGGTCATGACGTCCGCCCGCGCGAGTCGAAGTCCTTCATCCGGTCCAGGACCTGGTCGGCCGTCGGCTGGTGCATCTCGTCGACGATCCTGCCGTCCGCGAGATACAGCACGCGGTCCGCGTACGAGGCCGCGACCGGGTCGTGCGTGACCATCACGATGGTCTGGCCCAGGTCGTCCACCGAGCGCCGCAGGAAGCCGAGCACCTCGGCGCCGGCCCGGGAGTCCAGGTTTCCGGTCGGCTCGTCCCCGAAGATGATCTCCGGGCGGGCCGCCAGTGCCCGCGCCACCGCGACGCGCTGCTGCTGGCCGCCGGAGAGCTGGTTCGGGCGGTGCTTGAGCCGGTCCTTGAGCCCGACGGTGTCCACGACCTGGTTCAGCCAGGCCCGGTCGGGCTTGCGGCCCGCGATGTCCATGGGGAGCGTGATGTTCTCCAGGGCGTTCAGCGTCGGCAGCAGGTTGAAGGCCTGGAAGATGAAACCGATCCGGTCCCGGCGCAGCTGGGTCAGCCTCTTGTCCTTGAGCCCGGTGATCTCGGTCTCGTCGAGGAAGATCTGGCCGGAGGTGACGGTGTCGAGCCCGGCGAGGCAGTGCATCAGGGTGGACTTGCCGGAGCCCGAGGGGCCCATGATCGCGGTGAACCGGCCCCGTGCGATGTCCACGTCGACCTGGTCGAGGGCGACGACGCGGGTCTCTCCCGACCCGTACGCCTTGACGACCTGCCGCGCCCGCGCGGCGACGGCCGTACGCCCTCCAGTGCCCTCGTGCCTGGGAATGCTTACAGCCGATGTCACGGTATGTCTCCTAAGTCGGCCGGCAGGGGGACCTGCCGGGCTGCGAAAGTCTGCGAGCGGGTTCGACGGGCCGCGACGGTCCGCGCTGTTCGGACGCGGTGTGCCGGCCACATCGTCAAGTCTGGTGTCGGGAAGGGGTCGTACGCGCTGGTGCACGGCCCCGTCTTCTGCTGGGGAAAACCCCACCCCCGTGGGTGCGGTCCGCACGACCCGGACGCGCTCCCGACGACGTATGACCAGGTTAAGAACGGCTTCGGCCCGTCTCCTCCTCCGGCGGGACGAACCCTCCCCGACCCCTGGTACGGAGGTCCCCCTAGGGGTTCTCCACCCTCCGGTGGACAACTCCTCGGGGTCGGGTCCACCCCGGGGTCCAAGCAGCCTCCACCCTCCCCCGGCGTGAGGTTCAAGCGGGAAGCCGGCGCCGGCGAACAGATGCAGGGGGAAGGGATCCGCGCACGAGGGGACACTGGGTGACCGGGACCCCGGGCGGGCGGAACCCTGGGACACCGGGCGACCGCGACACCGGGCGAGCGGGCGAGCGGGACCCTGGGCAACCGGGACAACCGCCTCGGCCACGTGAAGACCGGAGAATCTCCAGGGCGGCTCCAGCGGAACTTCACAGGTAAACGCGGGTAACACCCCAGGTCACCGAAGTAAGCGCGTACCGACCGCCCAGTTCGGCGAAACGGTCGCGCCGCCCCGCTACCTACGAGTAGCGTGCGCGCTGCTCACCCCCCGCTCCCTGCGGTCCCGCCCCGGACCCGAGCCACGCAAGGAGAACCGGGATGCCCGACGCGTTCTCGTCCCCCGAACACCCAAGGCCCCGTCAGCAACAGCCGCCCCAAGGCCCATACCCGCCGCCCCCTCCTCCGTCCCCGCGAGCCCCCCTGTACCAGCCGTACCTGCCCTACACGGACGACCCCGGACACCTCGGTCATCCGCCGTCCGACCCGGCCCCGGACCCCACCCGGCTGACCTACCCCTGGCAGCCCCGGCCCCGGCCGGCCGAGCCCCCGCAACGGCGGATGCCCCGCCAACGGCCCCTCGGGCAGCACAGCGACATCAGGCTCCTGCGCGGCGCCTACCGCCGCCAGCGCCGCGTCGCGTCCCTCACCGCCCTCGGCTACTTCACCCTCTTCCTCCTCCTCTCGGCCTTCGCGCCGTCACTGATGACGAGCACGGTGTCCGGCGGACTGTCGACCGGCCTGCTGCTCGGCCTGCTCCAGGTCCCTGTCACCTGCCTGGCCATCGCCCTGTACGAGCACTCCGCGCGCCGGCGGCTCGACCCGATCGCGGACCGGATCCGCAGACAGAGCGAACTCGACGCGAAACGGGAGACGGCACGATGACGGGATTCACCACGTCCGCGCAGACCATGTCGCTCGTGGCGTTCACGGCCGTCGCCACCGTCACCCTGCTGCTGTGCGTGATGACCGGCCCGGACCGAGACGACCTGGACGAGTTCTACACCGGCTACGGATCGCTCTCACCGATGCGCAACGGCCTCGCCATCGCCGGGGACTACATCTCCGCCGCGAGCGTGCTCGGCACCGGCGGCGTCATCGCCCTGGCCGGCTACGACGGCGTGGTCCTCGCCCTGAGCACGGCCCTGTCCCTGATGCTGCTGATGTTCCTGCTGGCCGAACCCCTGCGCAACGCGGGGCGGTTCACCATGGGCGACGCGCTCGCGCGCCGCACGCCGGGCCGCGCCGTCCGCAACACGGCCTGCGCGGTGACCATCGTGGCGCTGCTGCCGCTGATGCTCGTCCAACTGGCGGGCGCGGGCGACCTGCTGGCGTTCATCCTCGGCTTCTCCGCCGACTCCCTCAAGACCGGCTGCATCATCGGCCTCGGCGCGCTGATGATCAGCTACGCGGCGATCGGCGGCATGAAGGGCACCGCCCTCATCCAGATCCTCAAGATCGTGATGCTGCTCGGTTCGGGCACCGTGGTCGCCGTGCTCGTCCTCCAGCGCTTCGACTGGAACCCCGGCACCCTGCTGGCCGCGGCCGCCGGCAACAGCGGCGTGGGCGACGCCTACCTCCGCTCCGGCCTCCAGTTCACGGGCGGCGCCAGCCCTCGCCTGGACATGATCACCTCGGAGCTGACGGTCGTCCTCGGCGGCGCCTGCCTCCCTCACATCACCATGCGCATGTACACGGCGGACAGCGCCCGTCAGGTGCGCAGGTCGCTGTCCTGGGCGGTGCCCTGCGTGGCCCTGTTCGTCCTGATCGTCAGCGTCATCGGCTTCGGCGCCACGGCCATGATCGGCCGCGACGCCATCGCGGCGGCCGACCCCCAGGGCAACACGGCCTATCTGCTGGGCTCCCGGGCCGCCTTCGGCACCTCCGTCTCCACCGCCGAGACCCTCCTGTTCACCACCGTGACGACAGCGATCTTCCTGACCCTGCTCGCGTCCGTCGCCGGGATGATCCTGGCCTGCGCCAACTCCCTCGCCCACGACCTGTTCGCCCACAGCAAGCTCTTCCGCGGCCGGCGCCGGGGCGACGAGCTCTCCCCGCGCCGCGAGATGCTCCTCGCCCGCATCTCGGCGCTGGCCGTGGGGGCGCCGGCCATCCTGCTGTCCACCCTCGCCCAGCACCACAGCCTGCAACCCCTGGTCACCCTGTCCTTCTGCATCGGCGCCTCCGCGATCGCGCCCGCGCTCGTCTACAGCCTCTTCTGGCGCCGCTACACCCGCGCGGGCCTGCTCGCCACCCTCATCGGCGGCACCCTCACGGTCCTCGTCCTCATGCCCGGCACCAACCTCGTCTCCGGCTCCCCCACCGCCGCGTTCCCCGACGCCGACTTCAACTGGTTCCCGTTCACCACGACCGGCATCGTGTCGATCCCGCTGGGGTTCGCCTACGGCTGGCTCGGAACGGTGGCCTCGGGCCGGCGCAAGGCGGAGGAGCAGCGCAGGCAGTACGAGGCGGTGGAGGGGTGGATCCTGGCGGGGGCGATACGCAAGGGGCGGTGAAGCGGGGCGGTGGGACGGACCGAGACGGGTAGGTGGGTGGGAAGCCTGCCGCGGAGCGGCGGAAGCCCGGGACCGCGGAGCGGCGAGGAAGCACCGCGGAGCGGGGCTTCCCGCCCTTCCAGCCCTTCCCGCAAGCCCCGCCCTTCCCGCCCTGGAAGGGCTACTCGTCCTGGAAGGGCTACTCCGCGGCAGCCCGCCCCGTGAGGGACGTGAGACTGCTGCGTACGTGGTCCATGTGGGCCCGTACGTGCTCCCACCGCTCCCCGTGCTCACGCAGCACCCGATCGGTCTCCCGGGCGATCCGCTCCTCGCTGACCCGGGCCTCGGCGACCAGCCCGGCGGCACGCGCCGCCGCGTCCTCCTGCTGGTGCCGGTCCCACTCCCGCGCCTCGGCGAGTTCCCGTTCGGCCCGGGCGAGCGACTCCCCGGCGCGAGCCTCGCGTTCGAGCCGGCCCGCCTCGCAGTCGGCCTCGCGCTCGGCCCCGGCCCGCTCGAACTCCGCCCACCGCGCGGCGTGCTCCGCGTCCTGCCCGCCGACCAGGACCTCCGTCCGCCGCCGCACCTCGCGCAGCACCGTGAGCACCTCCCCCCGGTTCTCCTTCACGTCCCGTCGCGCGGAGACCCGTACCTCGTCGGCCTCGGCACGCGCGTCGAGCAGCCGCCGAAGAGCCCACTCCTCCGCCTCGACGCGTACCTCGCCCGCGTACACCCCCGCGGCCTCCCGCACCTCGCGCCCCACCGCCTCGGCCACCTCGGCCTCCGCGCGGGCTTCCCGCCTGGCCTCCTCCCGCAGGGCCTCGGCCTCCTCCTCGCCGAGCTCGAAGATCCGCCGCGCCCGCTCGCCGAGCTCCTCGTACGTCTGCGGGGCGAGCCGTGTCACGGCCTCCCGCAGGCGCTCGGCCCCGGCCTGCATGTCCTTCTCCAGCACGGTGAGCCGGGCGGCCCGTTCCCAGGCGGCGTCCCGGTCCCGGGAGAGTGCAGCGGCGTACCTATCGACCTGTTCGGGACGGTAGCCACGCCCCCGTACTGCCACGAAACCGCACGACGACACCGGTGTGCTGCTCATCCTTGGACCCCTCTCCGCCCGACACACACGAAAAGACGATTTCGCGCACATCTTGATGGATCACGCGGAAGTGTTCATAACGCGACACTCCGCCCGCCCGTTCGGACGAAGACGGGTCACGGGCGTGACATTTGAGGTCCCAGGCCCGGCACGAACGAACGAGGCGCCCGGCCCCTGACCCGGGCCGAGCGCCTCATCCGTACCATCGTCGTGCTGCCTGTCCCCGCCGCTCGTCCGGCGAGCCGTGGCTAGAGCAGTCCGTCCCACATCTCCTCGAGCAGGACCGACCACCAGCTCTCCGGGGAACCCAGAGCCGCCGGGTCGAGCGCGGCGAGCTGGGCCTGGAAGTCGACGGTCCAGCGGCCCGCCTGCTCCTGGTTGAGGCCGAACCGCAGCCGCCACATCCGCCCGAGCAGCGCGAGACAGCGCGCGAACTCGGGCAGCCCCGTGTTCACGAACTGCGGCGGCACCGGAGCACCCCCGGGACCCGCCTCCACCGGCACGGCGACGATGTTCGCCGTGCCGTACTGGACGCAGATCGCCTTGCCGAAGTCACTGCCCATGACGAGGTACGAGCCCGCGTCATGGGACGCCTGCACCCCGCGCTCCTGCGCCAGTTCGGCGAGGGTGGGCACCGGACGGCCCGGCTGGGCCTGCGCCCAGAAGAACGGCCCCATGTCGACCGGCAGCCCGGCCACGACCAACGTGTGCGCCACGATCGGCGGCACACCCTGCCGCGACACGGCGGCCTGGTCGAAGCGGAACACCCCCGGCCCGAACGCCGCCGCCATCTCCTGCGCGATCGCCTCCGGCGGGATCGGCTGCGCGGGCTGTACCGGCGGAATCGGCGCCCGCATCGGCGCCGGACGCGCCGGGCCGTCCGCGACCTGGTGCAACTCACCCTGGTGCGCGAGAAGCTGGTGCATTCCCTGCTGCCGGCTCGCGTGGTCCGTGCCGTACGGCGCGATGCTCGTGATCCGTGCCTGCGGGAAGGTCTCCCTGATCATCCGTGCGCAGTACGCGCCCGGCAGCTCACACGACTCCAGCTCCGTGTGCAGCTCCAGCACCTGCTGCGGCGGCACGTTCATCGCGCGCAGCTCGTGCAGGATCTGCCACTCCGGGTGCGGTGTACCCGGCGCGGACCGCCGGATGAGCTGCTGCTCGGACCCGTCCTGGGCCCGGTAGCGCAGCACGGCCTGATAGCCGGGCCCGACGGTCGGCTGCCCCGCCTGCGGATAGCCGTACGCCGGCGGCCCGCCCGGCATCGGCTGCCCCGGCATCGGCTGCCCCGGCATCGGCTGTCCGGGCAGCGGCTGAGGGGCACCCTGCGGCATACCGGGTGCCTGCGGAGGCGGCGGAGTGCCCGGGCCCCCGGCCGGAGGGGCGAACATCGTCGCCGCGTGGTGCACCTCACCGGAGGGCGTGCCACCGGGAACACCGGGCGCGCCCGGCGGCTGCGGAGCACCGGGACCGCCCACTGCGGGTCCCGCCAGCATCGTCGCGGCGTGGTGCGCTCCGCCCGCGGGCGTGGCGCCCGGCGGAACCGGCGCACCGGGACCGGGCTGCTGCCAGGGAGCACCGGGCGCCCCGGGGGCACCCGGCGGCTGCGGCGCGCCGGGACCGCCCACCGCGGGTCCCGCCAGCATCGTCGCGGCGTGGTGGACCCCGCCCGGAGGGGGCGTGGCGCCGGGCGGCGGGGGCGTCCCGGGCAACCCCACGGGCCCGTCGGGCCCGAGCTGCGAGACGAGCTGCGTCGGCACATAGCCGCCCGCGGGCGCACCAGGGGCGATCGGTCCGGACGGCGGAGGCGTACTGCCCGGTCGAGCGCCCGGAACCCCCGGGGCGCTCGGCGGATGCGGAGTTCCGGCGGAGGCGCCGCGCGCCGCGCGGGGCGGCTGCGCCTTGCTGGTCGCGGCGTCGGCGATGTCACCGGCGTTCGGGGGCAGCGGCCTCGACGGCGCGGCGGACGGCGGGGTGCCGTGGACGGCCGGGGACGGCGGTGTGCCAGGCCCGGCACCCGGACCGTGCGGGAAGCCGTACGCGGGCGCGCCCGGAGGCGGCGTTCCCTGCGGGCCACCCGAAACGGGCGCACCGGGTGCGCCGGGCGGCGGAGTGCCGTGGCCCGCGTCAGGACCCTGCGGATAACCGTAGGCCGAGGCGCCGGGCAAGCCCTGGCCCTGGCCGTGCGAAGGACCCGACGGCGCGGGGGAGTTCGGCGCGCCGGCCACCGGCGACACCGTCGTGCGCGGGAGCCGGCTGCCGCCGGCCATCAGGGCGGTCTGGTCGTACGCGGCCACGGGCGGCGGCGTACGCGAGTCGTCGAAGTCCGTCAGCGGCGGAGCGAACACGGTCGCGGGCAGCGGTACGGAACGGTCGTCCCCGGGATCGGCGTTCGTGTCCGTTCCCGCCCACGGGGTCGCGTCGGCGGGAAGGTCCGGCCGCACGTCCCGCGGACCGGGGAGGTCGTCGTCGGTGGCGGCGGCCGGCCACGGCGTGGCCCCGGCGGGAACCGGCGGCGCACCCGGCGCGGCGACCGGCGAAGCGGCGTGCACCCCCGGCACCACCCCGGCTCCGTGCCCCCCGGAGTCCCCCGAAGCACCCGAAGCACCCGAAGCACCCGAAGCACCCGAAGCACCCGAAGCACCCGACAGCGAACTCCCGCCCCCGGCGGAGCCGTTCCCGGACCCGCCCGTCGAAGCGGCCGCGACCGAACGGGAACCGGAACCGGATCCGGAACCGTCGGAATGAGACCCGTCGGAATGGGATCCATCGGAGCCGGACGACCCCGACCCCCCCAACGCGCCCGACCCGGCACGCCGGTCCGGGATCCCCATCCTGTCCGCGGCCTCCTGCAACCACTCCGGAGGACTCAGCAGGAACGACGTCTGGTTCAGATCGACCCGGGCCGCGGGCGCCGGCGCCGGTTCCGGGGCCCCGGCGGGCACCCCGTACTCCTCCTCGTACCGGCGGATGACCTCACCCACCGGCAGCGCGGGCCACAGGGTCGCCTCGCCGCTGTCCCGCGCGATGACGAGCCGCTGCGCGCCCCCGTCGGAACGCGGCCCGTCGGCACGGTCCTCCGCCCATACGACGAAGCCGAGTTCGAACTCGCGCACCCGCACCTCGCGGTGCTGGTACCCGGCCACATCCCCGTTGATCCACTCTTCCGCGCGCTCCTGCGCCTGCGCGAAGGTCACCATCGCAACGTCACTCCCCCACCGAAGACACCGAGGAGACGGGCACGGCGTGAGCGAAGCCGCCGTCCACCATCAGATTCGCCACCGTCTCCAACTCCGGCGGATTTCCCGCCAGCCGGGACAGGAACTGGTCGAAGTCGTCACCGCACGGCAGCAGCAGCCGCCGTACCCGCTCGTCCGCCGGCCACGCGTCCTGGTCACGGGCGTCGTCGAACGCGCAGAACCAGACCGAACCGATCCGGTCGCCCTTCACCTTCACGGCCAGCAGGCCGCCCTGCACGAACCCGACACCCAGGTAGTCCTTGGTCAGATGGTCGCGCAGACACTTGTTGACGTAGACCAGGTCGTTGACCGCGGCCTCGTCGCGCACGGTGAACAGCGGCTGGTCCACCAGCAGTCCGAGCTCGGCGTCGAGCGCGGCACCGGCCGGCGCGCAGCCGCCCGCGGCCTTCAGGAACGACCGGTAGGCACCGGGCAGCCGGTAGCCGAGGTCCTCCTCGACCGCCAGCACCTGCTGCTCGGTCACCGCGACCGACGACTTCGGCAGCCCGAAGTGGGCGGGCCGCGTCTCCTGCAACGGCCGCGTCCCGCGCTTGGAATGGTCGACGGCGGCGGTCGCGACACCACCATGGTGCCGCAGCAGCGCCTTCACCTCGACCGGCACCAACTCCAGCCGCCGGGTGCCCGCCACGTGGTGCCACGTCCAGCCGTGCGGAGTCGCCACCGGGGGAATCGTGTCCCACAGATCGTGCCCGGACGCGGCTAGAGCGGCGTTCGCGGAGACGTAGTCCGTCAGCCTCAACTCGTCGACCCCGAAGCCCTCCGGGGGCTCGGCGATCTCCGCTGCCGCACGCGCGTAGAGCGAGAAGTCGGGATAGCCGCGCTCGTCGATGCGCACACCTCTGGGATGGCGCGCCGCCCGGACCGGATCCGGGAAGTGCACGACCTGCCCGGCGTAGGCCGCGTTCGGCGGCACGGCTTGGCCCCCAGCCTCCTCGCCGCTGGGAGGTGCCCCCAGCCCGAGCCGACCTGTCGTCATGGCGGTTGCCCCCTGTTGCGGCGTCTTCAATAGCTGGATGGAGCGCGGATGTCGACAGCCTATTCGGTTGTACGACCCCGGTCACCGGGCCTCCGGTTCCGTGACCAGCCGTCACCCCGCAGTGACCGTATGCCGAAGACCTGGCGTGTCGCGGCGCCCCAGCTACCGCTCCCGCCACGGCATTTGGCAGTCTGTCTCCGCACCGGGGGATGCACGGGAGGGAAAGACGATCATGAACGCGACGCATACGGGCACGTCCGGGGACCCCCGGGTGGGCTGGAGCAGCGCCGAGACGCTGCACGCGCCCGCCCTGCTGTACCGCCGCGACGGCATACTCCCCACCGTCGCCGCCGCCCTCTCCGTCCGCGGCGCCACGCTCACCGGCACGGCCGCGCGCGGCGACCAGCCACCCGCTCTTCACCCGCTGGTCCAGGACTTCCTCGACACCCTCACGAACGCGCAGCGCGACCGCTTCACCGGCCGCTGCGCCGAGGCCATCCTGATCTCCCGGCAGATCGCCACCGCCGACGCCGAACGCAGCAAGCGGGCCGCCCGCAAGCCGATGACCAACGGCGAGGCCCGCAGGGTCCTCAAGGGCGCCAAACTCACCGCGCGCCGCATCCGCGAGGACGGCGACCCGCTGCACGGCAGCTTCGCGGCACCCTGCCGCTCCTGCACCGCGCTGAGCGACCACTTCGGCGTACGGGTCGTCGACCCGGCGGAACCGAACGCCTGAACTCCCTCTTCCCCGAACACGTACGCATGACGGCGTCCCGCGACGCCGATGTCCCATCCCTCGACGAACGAAGGGCAGATGCACTCCGAACGCTCCTCCTCCAGCCGCTTCTCCCCTCCCGGGCAGGGGGGACCCACGTCACGTTTCCCCGAACCCGTGGACGCCGTACTGCGTTCGGCGGGATGGCAGCCCGGGCGCTGGGACATAAAGCAGGCCGAGTACTGGGCCGACGAGCTGCGCGGACACGCGTCGCCGGCCGGGCACCGGCACGCCGTGTTCCCGGCGGCGGTCGAGGCGTGGGCGGAGTTCGGGGGGCTGCGGCTCGGCGCCGCGGGGCCCGGGCGCCGGCTCGCTCCCGCCCGGCTCCATCTCGACCCTCTGCACGGGCTGCACATGGCCCGTACCCTCGGCGATCTCGGCCGCGCGCTCGACACCGAGGTCTGCCCGCTGGGCGAGGAGCCCGACTCCCACGCGCTGCTCGCCATCGACGCCGAGGGCCGCGTCTACACCCTCGACCACACCGGCGACTGGTACCTGGGCCCCCACATCGACGCGGCCCTGACGACCCTGCTCACCGGCACGGCCCCCGCCCGCCTGACCACCACCTGACCAGCCCTTACTCCGCCCCCTCCGCCCCAGCCCCCGCTCCTCGAACGCCGGAGGGGCTGAAACCCACCCCCGCACCCGAGCCACGGTCCACCCGCAGCCGAGATCCGGCACAAGGGGCTGTGCCGGTACATCGATGCCCGTCGCCACCGACGCTCACGCCTCACCCGACGGCGACGGGCTGATGCACCGGCACAGCCCCGCCCCCCACCGGAGAGAACCCGCGAAACGCCAGAGGCGAGCTACGCGGGGATCACCGCCGACACCCGGAATCCCCCCGCATCGGTGGGCCCCGACACGAACACACCCCCCAGAGCGGCCACCCGCTCCTTCATCCCCAGCAGCCCGTTCCCCCCGCTGGGCAACCCCACGGCGGACCCCACCCCCACCTCCGGCGGACACTCGTTCTCCACCTGCATCGCGATCTCGGACACCCGATGCGCCAGCCGGACATACGTCTTGGCGCCCGCCGCGTGCTTGTGGACGTTCGTCAGCGCCTCCTGCACCACCCGGTAGGCGGTCTGCTCGATCTCACGGGCGTACGCGCGCAGGTCCCCCTCGACCGACAGGGCCACGACCATCCCGGCCGCCGCCGACTGCCCGATGAGCTCGTCGATCTCGGCCAGACCCGGCCCCTCGACGGCCCCGGAGTCGCCCGCCGCCCGCGAAGCAGCCGCGGCCGCCGCGGCCCCCACCGCCGCCAGCGGCACCGCAGGCACCCGCCGGTCCAGCCCGTCCCCCGTACGCAGCACGCCCAGCATCTCCCGCAGCTCCGTGAGCGCCTGCCGCCCCATGTCCCCCACCAGGGCGGCGTTCTTCACGGCCTTCTCGGGATCCTTGCGGGCGACGGCCTGGAGCGCGGCCGCGTGCACGACCATCAGGGAGACCCGGTGCGCGACCACGTCGTGCATCTCCCGCGCGATCCGGGTGCGCTCCTCGTTGCGCGCCCACTCCGCCCGCTCCTCGGCCCGCTCGGCGAGCAGCTGGAGCTCCCGCTCCAGCGAGTCCGCCCGCTCCCGCAGGCTCTCCATCAGCCGCCGCCTGGCCCCCATGTACAGCCCGAGCAGCACGGGCGGCGCGGTCATCCCGATCGCCGTCGTGATGGAGGCGAAGGGGACCAGCCAGTTCCCCATCGGCACATCCCCGCGCGTCACGCTCTGCTGCGCCCGGACGAACGTGACGATCAGCATGCCGGCGAAGGACATCCCGGCCAGCGCCGCGGTGATGCGCCGGGGCAGCTCGGACGCGGCGAGCGTGTAGAGCCCGACGAGTCCCATCAGGAACCCCATCTGGGCGGGTGTGATCGCGATGGACACCAGGACGACCGCGATCGGCCACTTCCGCCGCATCAGCAGCACGGACCCCGCGATCGCCCCGAAGGCGACACCCACCGGAGCGGGCAGTCCCGCGTCGTGCGCGAAGCGGACCCCCTCGCTGCCGCACTCGAACGCGGACACCAGGGCGAGCCCCACGTCCAGTACGGCGCTACGCCATCCGACCCACCACCACGGCCCTGTCCCGGCCCCGGTGTGCTCTTCCCCCGTCGTGGTCATGGCTCCAGCCTACGGTTGCACCCCGAACCATTTCCGGTGAGTTTCGCCGACTGGCCTACACCAGTCCCCGCCGGGAATCACCGGCCTCCGGAGCACCGTGGGCCCCCGCGCCGGGCCCGCCGCCGCAAGCGCAGGAACGCAAACACCCGACCTCCGCGAACACCGCGGACACACGCCGGGACCGCCCGGTCATCTGCCGCTCGGGGAACGCCGAGTTGTACCGTCGCACGGAGGGCACCGGGTACGGCATAGTGTTGGGTGCCGACTCGACGAGCTGACCAAATGTCCGGTTCGATTGGGTCAATTCCCCCGTGGTGTAATTGGCAGCACTGTGGCTTTTGGTGCCATCTGTCCGGGTTCGAGTCCTGGCGGGGGAGCCTCGGTCGATCCGGCCACCGACAGTGCCGTCAGGGCCCTCTCCCACTTGCCTCCTGATTCGCCCCGGTATCCTGCGGATGTCGCACCCCCCGTCATCCGAAGCCGAAGGGCAGTCCCGTGAGCTCCAGTCGCCCGGCAGCCGTCGTCGTACTCGCAGCGGGTGAGGGCACCCGTATGAAATCGGCCACACCCAAGGTTCTGCACGACATCTGCGGACGCTCCCTCGTCGGTCATGTACTGGCCGCCGCACGCGAGTTGGACCCTGAGAACCTGGTCGTCGTCGTGGGGCACGCCCGCGAGAAGGTCGTCGCGCACCTCGCGGAGATCGACCCCGGCGTCCGGACGGCGGTGCAGGCCGAACAGAACGGCACCGGGCACGCGGTACGGATGGCCCTCGAAGAGCTCGGCGGCGGCGTGGACGGCACGGTCGTCGTGGTCTGCGGCGACACCCCGCTGCTCAGCGGCGAGACCCTGCTCGCGCTGGCCTCGGCCCACGGCGCCGACGGCAACGCCGTCACCGTGCTGACCGCCGAGGTCCCCGACGCCACCGGCTACGGCCGCATCGTGCGGGACGGCGCCGGCGGCGCGGTCACCGCGATCGTCGAGCACAAGGACGCGAGCGACTCGCAGCGCGCGATCCGCGAGATCAACTCGGGCGTCTTCGCCTTCGACGGCAGGCTGCTCGCCGACGCGCTCGGCAAGGTGCGGACGGACAACAGCCAGGGCGAGGAGTACCTGACGGACGTCCTCGGCATCCTGCGCGAGGCCGGGCACCGCGTGGGCGCGGCCGTGGCCGCCGACCACCGCGAGATCGCCGGCATCAACAACCGGGTCCAGCTCGCCGAGGCCCGCCGCATCCTGAACGACCGCCTGCTCACGAGGGCCATGCTGGCCGGTGTCAGTGTCGTGGACCCCGCGACGACCTGGATCGATGTGACGGTCACCTTCGAGCAGGACGCGATCGTGCACCCCGGGACGCAGCTCCAGGGCGCCACGCATGTCGCCGAGGGCGCCGAGGTCGGACCCAACTGCCGGCTGAAGAACACGAGAGTGGGCGCCGGCGCCCGGGTCGACAACACGGTGGCCACCGACTCCGAGGTGGGGCCGCAGGCGTCGGTGGGTCCGTTCGCGTATCTGCGTCCGGGCACGCGGATCGGCCTGAAGGCCAAGGTCGGCACGTACGTCGAGACGAAGAACGCGACGATCGGCGAGGGGACGAAGATCCCGCACCTGTCGTACGTGGGCGACGCGACCATCGGCGAGTACTCGAACATCGGTGCCGCGAGTGTGTTCGTGAACTACGACGGGCAGGACAAGCACCACACGACGATCGGCTCGCACTGCCGTACGGGTTCGGACAACATGTTTGTGGCTCCTGTCACGGTCGGGGACGGCGCGTACACCGCGGCGGGCTCCGTGATCACCAAGGACGTGCCCCCCGGTTCGCTGGCCGTGGCCCGTGGCCAGCAGCGGAATATCGAGGGCTGGGTGGCCCGCAAGCGTCCCGGAAGCGCCGCCGCGAAGGCCGCGGAGACCGCTTCCCGGGAACCGGACGGCGAAAGCTGACCGGAAAGCGGCACGTCCGGGACGGCGTACCGTGATAGATGCACACCCGCACCCCAGCTGAGAAGCCCTCTCGCAACCCAGTTGAGAAGACCTCTCGCGCCCACTGAGATGACCTCCGAGGAGACAGTGCTGTGACCGGGATCAAGACGACCGGCAAGAAGAAGATGATGTTCTTCTCCGGCCGCGCCCACCCCGAGCTTGCCCAGGAGGTCGCCCACAAGCTGGGTGTCGGGGTCGTCCCGACGAAGGCCTTCGACTTCGCAAACGGCGAGATCTACATCCGCTACCAGGAGTCCGCTCGCGGCGCCGACTGCTTCCTGATGCAGAGCCACACGGCTCCCATCAACAAGTGGATCATGGAGCAGCTGATCATGATCGACGCTCTGAAGCGGGCCTCCGCCCGGAGCATCACCGTGATCGTGCCCTTCTACGGTTACGCCCGCCAGGACAAGAAGCACCGCGGACGTGAACCGATCTCGGCGCGTCTGATCGCGGACCTGATGAAGACGGCCGGAGCGGACCGCATCCTCACGGTCGATCTGCACACGGACCAGATCCAGGGCTTCTTCGACGGCCCCGTGGACCACCTGTTCGCGCTGCCGATCCTCGCGGACTACGTGGGCGCCAAGGTCGACAAGTCCAAGCTCACCGTCGTCTCCCCGGACGCCGGCCGGGTGCGGGTCGCCGACCGCTGGTGCGACCGTCTCGACGCTCCGCTGGCCATCGTGCACAAGCGCCGCGACAAGGACGTCGCCCACAAGGTCACCGTCCACGAGGTGGTCGGTGACGTGAAGGGCCGCGTCTGCGTGCTCGTCGACGACATGATCGACACCGGTGGCACCATCTGCGCCGCCGCCGACGCGCTCTTCGCGCACGGTGCGGAGGACGTCATCGTGACGGCCACGCACGGCGTGCTCTCCGGCCCGGCGGCCGACCGTCTGAAGAACTCCAAGGTCAGCGAGTTCATCTTCACGGACACCCTGCCGACCCCGGGCGAGCTGGAGCTCGACAAGATCACGGTGCTCTCCATCGCCCCGACGATCGCGGACGCGGTGCGTGAGGTCTTCGAGGACGGCTCGGTCACGAGCCTGTTCGAGGAGCACTAGACCTCACCCCCGTCGGTCGCCTAGATCGATTTCATGTACGGCCTCCCCGCCCCGTAAGCTGTCACAGTTGCTCGGCGAGGGAGGCCGCACTTTTGTGTGCGGCGGTCCGTTATCGACGCGCTCTTCGTAGCAGGCCGATGTTCGGCCGGGTGACCTTTTTCCCCAGGATCTACGAGGAGTGAACATGTCCGAGGTCAAGCTCGCCGCCGAGACCCGCACCGAGTTCGGCAAGGGTGCCGCCCGCCGCATCCGCCGTGACGCCAAGGTTCCCGCGGTCGTCTACGGCCACGGCACCGAGCCGGTCCACATCACGCTCCCGGGCCACGAGCTGCTGCTCGCCCTGCGCACCCCGAACGTCCTGCTCACCCTGGACATCGAGGGCAAGACCGAGCTGGCGATCCCGAAGGCCGTCCAGCGTGACGCCATCAAGGGCTCCCTCGACCACGTCGACCTGCTCCTCGTGAAGCGCGGCGAGAAGGTCACCGTCGAGGTCTTCGTGCAGACCGAGGGCGAGCTGGCCCCGGGCAGCTTCATCCTCGAGAACGTGCTGAACACCCTGACGGTCGAGGCCGAGGCCACCCACATCCCGCAGTCGGTCACCGTCTCCATCGAGGGCCTGGAGGCCGGTGCCTCCATTCACGCCAAGGACATCAAGCTCCCCAAGGGCACCACGCTGGCCATCGACGAGGACGCGGTCGTCGTCCAGGTCCTGGCCGCGCAGGCCGAGGAGCCGGCCGCCGAGGGCGCGGCCGAGGGCGACGCGGCCGCCGAGGCCTGATCCCTCCGGGAATCTTCATCTGTGTCAGCCGCCGCTCCTGTCGGGAGCGGCGGCTGCCGCGTATCAAGGACACATGGGAGACACGGACGTGACGACCGACGCCAACGCGCCCTGGCTGATCGTGGGCCTCGGCAACCCGGGCCCCGAGTACGCCATGAACCGGCACAACGTGGGCTTCATGGTGGCCGATCTGCTGGCGGAGCGGGTCGGCGGCAAGTTCAAGCGGGCGGGCAAGGCGCAGGCGCAGGTGATCGAGGGGCGGATCGGGCCGCCCGGTCCGGCGAACCGCCGGGTGATCCTGGCCAAGCCGATGTCGTACATGAACCTGTCGGGTGGCCCGGTGACAGCGCTGCGCGACTTCTACAAGGTGCCGACGGCGAACATCGTGGCGGTCCACGACGAGCTCGACATCGACTACGGCGTGCTGCGGCTGAAGCTGGGCGGCGGCGACAACGGCCACAACGGGCTGAAGTCCATGACGAAGGCGATGGGCGCGGAGTATCACCGGGTGCGGTTCGGCATCGGGCGCCCGCCGGGCCGTATGCAGGTCGCGGACTTCGTGCTGAAGGACTTCGCCTCGGCCGAGCGCAAGGAGCTTGACTACTTCGTGGACCGGGCGGCGGACGCGGTGGAGTCTCTGGTGATCGAGGGCCTGGAGCGGGCCCAGAGCACGTACAACTCCTGAGGAACGGCCGGGCGCGTCCCGAAGGCCGCGAGCCTGAGGGCCTGACGACCTCAGGGCCGGACGTCCTCGGCCGGACGACCTGAGGACGGGGCGACCTCAGGACCGGACGGTCGCCGTACCCGTACAACTGCCGATTTGTCCACCACCGGAGTTGACCGGGCGCGCAGCCATGGCCAATGATCCCCGCCATGCGTGCCGTCACCTCCCGTCAGAGCGCGAACGCGGCGCTGCGTCTCGGACAGCTCACGGCGATGGGCGTGGTCACCGGGCTCATCCTGATCGCGGGCGTCTGGGCCTCCTGGGGCACGGCGCAGCACGTGCTGCTGAGCAAGGGCCGGGAGCAGGGCACGATCGCCGTGCGGTCGTGCTCGGGGGACGTCTGCACGGGTCCTTACACGCCGGTGTCACCCGGTTCACGGGCGCGGGCCCGGGTCGTCATCGACCAGTCGGTGGCGGTGGAGAAGGGCCGGACGTACACGGTCACGGTGAAGCCCGGCAGCGACGAGGTCGTCCGCAGCGGCCCGGCGGGCCTGCTCTACGCCTGGATCCCGCTCGCGGGCGCGCTGCTGCTCGCCTCGGTGGTGGTCGCGGGCGGCCTGCGGCGGACTCGCGCGGCCTGGGTGATGGCGGGCACGGGGGTCGCCCTGCTGACGGCCACGTTCCTGGTCCTGTAGGACAGCCCCGAGGAACCCTGTAAGGCACCCGCACAGACACATGAAGGCGCCCTTCGCCTCGCAGGAGTACGAGGCGAAGGGCGCCTTCATGTCTGTCTGCTCAGCCGGTGTTGCGCAGGCCCGCCGCCACACCGTTGACCGTCAGGAGCAGGGCCCGCGAGAGCAGCGGGTCCGGCGTCTGCCCGGCGGCGGCCTCGTCGCGCTGGCGCTTGAGGAGGGCGACCTGGAGGTAGGAGATCGGGTCCAGGTAGGCGTCGCGGATGGCGAAGGTCTGCTGGAGCACCGGGTTGGTGTCGAGCAGCTTCTCGCCGCCGGTGATGCGCAGCACCTCGCGCACGGTCAGCTCGTGTTCGGCCTCGATGGCGGCGAACACGTGCTTGAGCTCGTCCGCTACGAGAGTGTCGACGTAGTGGCCGGCGATGCGCAGGTCGGTCTTCGCGAGGGTCATCTCGACGTTCGAGAGGAAGTTCCGGAAGAAGTGCCACTGCTCGTGCATCTCGTCGAGCACGGTGTCCAGGCCCGCTTCGCGCAGTGCCTTGAGGCCCGAGCCGACGCCGAACCAGCCGGGCACGATCTGCCGGGACTGGGTCCAGCCGAAGACCCACGGGATGGCGCGCAGGCCGTCGAGCGAGACACCCGAGCCGGGGCGGCGGGAGGGCCGCGAGCCCAGGTGCAGATCGGCGAGCTGGTCGACCGGCGTGGAGGCGAGGAAGTACGTCGGCAGGTCCGGGTCCTCGACGAGCCGCCGGTAGGCGGAGTGGGCGGCGTCGGAGACGACGTCCATCGCCGCGTCCCAGCGGGCCAGCGCCTCGTCGGACTGGCGGGGCGCGGTGTGCAGGGCGGACGCCTGGAGAGTGGCGGCGACCGTCAGTTCGAGGTTCTCGCGGGCGAGCGAGGGGACCAGGTACTTGTCGGAGATGACCTCGCCCTGCTCGGTCACCTTGATCTCGCCCTCCAGGGTGCCCCAGGGCTGCGCGAGGATCGCGTCGTGCGAGGGGCCGCCGCCGCGGCCGACGGTGCCGCCGCGGCCGTGGAAGAGACGCAGGCGTACGCCGTAGCGGTGGGCGACGTCGCGCAGCCGGCGCTGGGCGCGGTGGATCTCCCACTGCGAGGTGGTGATGCCGCCGAACTTGGAGGAGTCGGAGTAGCCGAGCATGACCTCCTGGACGTCCCCGCGCAGCGCCACGAGGCGGCGGTACGAGGGGTCGGAGAGCATGTCCTCCAGGATCGTGTCCGCGGCCTTGAGCTCGTCCGTGGTCTCCAGGAGGGGCACGATGCCGATCTTGGCCCAGCCCGCGTGCAGGTCGAGGAGACCGGCCTCGCGGGCGAGGACGGCGGCGGCGAAGACGTCGTCGGCGCCCTGGCACATCGAGATGATGTACGACTCGATGACCTCGGGCCCGAAGATCTTCAGGGCCCGCTTGACGGTCTCGAAGACGCCGAGGGTCTTCTGTCCGGCGGCGTCGAGCGGCGCGGGGGTCGGGCCGAGCGGGCGCCGGGAGCGCAGTTCCTTGGCGAGGAGCTTGGCGCGGTAGTCGCGCGGCATGTCCACGTACCGCCAGGACTCCTCGCCGAGGCGGTCGAAGAGCTGGCCGAGGGCGTGGTGGTGGGCGTCCGCGTGCTCGCGTACGTCCATGGTGGCGAGCTGGAGGCCGAACGCGGCGAGGGTGCGGATGGTGCGGTTCATCCGGCCGTCGGCGATGAGGCCGCCGCGGTGCTCGCGCAGCGAGGTCTGGATGAGGGTGAGGTCGCGGAGCAGTTCGGCGGTGCCGAGGTAGTCGCGGCCGTCCTCGTGGGGTGTGCCCTTGGCCAGGCGCTGCTTGGTGTTCTCCAGCTTCTGCCGGATGCAGGTGGCCTTGAGGCGGTAGGGCTCCTCCGCGTTGAGGCGCTTGTAGCGGGGGCTGATCTCCGGCAGGAGCTCCAGGTCGCTCTGGAGGGACTCCAGGAGGTCCTCGGTCGCGCCGGTGTAGCGGATGGAGTTCGACAGGAAGCCGCGGAGCTCGTCGATGAGTTCCAGGGCGTCGTTGATCCCGTGCTCGTGCTGGAGGATCAGGACGTCCCAGGTGACGGCGGGGGTGACGTTCGGGTTGCCGTCCCGGTCGCCGCCGATCCAGGTGCCGAAGGTGAGCGGGCGGGTGTCGTCCGGGAGGGCGACGCCGACGCGTTCGAGTTCGGCGGTGAGGTCCTCCAGGACGTCGCCGACGGCGCCGGCGTGCAGCTCGTCGAGGTAGTAGATGGCGTTGCGTGCCTCGTCGGCGGGCTCGGGGCGCACGACCCGGAGTTCGTCCGTCTGCCACACCAGGTCGATGTTCTCGGCGAGGCGGGTGTCGTGGCGGCGGCGGTCGGCCTCGATGACCGGGGTCTCCAGGAGTGCGGCGATGCGCCGCAGCTTGTTGAGGACCGAGCGCCGGGCCGCCTCCGTGGGGTGGGCGGTGAAGACGGGGCGGACGTTGAGGTTCTTGACCGTCTGGCGCAGGTGCTCGGGGTCGGCGTCCTTGAGCCGGTCGGCCGTCCGGGCGAGGAGGCTGCCCTCGGCGGCGCGCTTGGCGCGCAGCTCGCGGCCGCGGTGCACCTGCTCGGTGACGTTGGCGAGGTGGAAGTAGGTCGAGAAGGCGCGGACCAGCTTGGCGGCGGTCTCCAGCTCGGTGCCGCGGAGCAGCTCGGCGGCGGCCTCACCGTCCTCGCGGGTCAGGCGGCGGACCTTCTCGACCAGTTCCAGGAGCTCAGGGCCCTCCTGCCGGACGAGGGTCTCGCCGAGCAGGTCGCCCAGGCGGCGGATGTCGGCGCGCAGTTCGCTGCTGGTCGTCGTGGTCTGGTCGTCGGCACTGCTCACAGGTGCGGCTCCTTGCAGTGGTGAAGCTCGTCCGAAGAGTGGGGAATCTCGTCTGAAGCTCGTCTGGGAGGGAACCCGGGTGGCGACCGCGCGCGGCGGGTGCCGCTCAGGGAGGTGGCATCCGGGAAGAAATCAGAACGGACCGCGCTGTCCGACCGACTCCAAGGATAGGTGTCCCCTCGGACGCGCAGGCTCACGGGCTCTTGCCGCCGGGCCACGCGCTGACATACTTACGACGCCGTAGGTTACGGACCCGTAGGTATTCCCGTCGGACGACGGGTGGACCCTGGGTTCGCCCCGGACACTCTTCCCCGCCGTTCCTCACCCTCGAACCCCACAGGGGACGCCCATGACCACGAGTTCCGAAGTGATCGACGACGCCCCGCGGGCGGACAGCGACGACGCCTCGCCTCCCGCCGCGACCCTCGGCGGCGAGAAGAAGGGGTCACTCGAACAGCTCACGCTTCTTCTTTTCATCGTCGTGCCGTTCCTGGCGCTGCTCGCGGCGGTGCCGCTGGCCTGGGGGTGGGGGGTGAGCTGGCTGGATCTCGGTCTGCTGGTCTTCTTCTACTACCTGGGCTGCCACGGCGTCACGATCGGTTACCACCGGTACTTCACGCATGGCTCGTTCAAGGCGAAGCAGCCGCTGCGGATCGCTGTCGCGGTCGCGGGATCCATGGCGGTCGAGGGCCCGCTCGTGCGCTGGGTCGCCGATCACCGCAAGCACCACAAGTTCTCCGACGCCGAGGGTGACCCGCATTCGCCGTGGAAGTACGGCGAGACGGTCCCGGCGCTGCTGAAGGGCCTGTGGTGGGCACACATCGGATGGATGTTCGACGAAGAACGGACCTCTCAGGAGAAGTACGCGCCGGATCTGGTCAATGACCCGGTGATCCGGGCGATCTCGCGTCAGTTCCTCCTCTGGACCCTGCTCTCTCTCGCCCTGCCGCCACTGATCGGCGGTCTGGTGACGATGTCGTGGTGGGGCGCCTTCACCGGGTTCTTCTGGGGATCCCTCGTCCGGGTGGCCCTGCTGCACCACGTGACCTGGTCGATCAACTCGATCTGCCACGCGGTCGGCAAGCGCCCCTTCAAGTCCCGTGACCGTTCGGGCAACGTGTGGTGGCTGGCGGTGCTCTCGTGCGGCGAGTCCTGGCACAACCTCCACCACTCCGACCCGACGTCCGCCCGGCACGGTGTGGACCGCGGCCAGCTCGACTCCTCGGCGCGGATCATCCGCTGGTGCGAGCAGCTCGGATGGGCCTACGACGTGCGCTGGCCGTCACGCTCGCGTATCGATTCCCGTCGGAACGACGACGGGAACAGCTCCCGACGCAAGACGGAAACCGCTGAAGCGGCATGATTGACGGCGTGGCGACCGACTCCAGCAGCACCCCGAGCAGCAGCGAGAAGCCGCGGCGCGCGCGCCGCACCCGCATGACCGGCGCCGAGCGCCGTCAGCAGCTGCTGGAGATCGGCCGCACTCTGTTCGCGGCCAAGGGCTTCGAGGGCACGTCGGTGGAGGAGATCGCGGCCAAGGCCGGTGTCTCCAAGCCGGTGGTCTACGAGCACTTCGGCGGCAAGGAGGGCCTGTACGCGGTGGTGGTGGACCGGGAGATGCGCCGGCTGCTGGACATGGTGACCGGTTCGCTGACGGCGGGCCACCCGCGCGAACTGTGCGAGCAGGCGGCGTTCGCCCTCCTGGACTACATCGAGGAGTACACGGACGGTTTCCGCATCCTGGTCCGTGACTCCCCCATCCCGCAGTCGACGGGTTCGTTCGCGTCGCTGATCTCGGACATCGCCACCCAGGTGGAGGACATCCTGGGCCGTGAGTTCAAGAGCCGCGGCTTCGACTCGAAGCTGGCTCCGCTGTACGCCCAGGCCCTGGTGGGCATGGTCGCGCTGACGGGCCAGTGGTGGCTGGACGTCCGCAAGCCGCGTAAGGCGGAGGTGGCCGCGCATCTGGTGAATCTGGCCTGGCACGGTCTGGACGGTCTGGAGCCGAAGCCGCGGCTGATCGGGCATCGCAAGGCCTGAGGGCCCGGTGTGCTCCCGGCTCAGTCGTGGGCCGGGAGCGGCTCCAGGAATTCGAGGCGGTTGCCGGCCGGGTCCTCGGAGAAGAAGCGCCGGTGGCCGGGCAGGTCCTCGTCCCAGGTGACAGGGGCGCCGGTGGCGGCGATCCGGGCGGCCAGGGCGTCGATCCCGGTGACGCGCAGTCCGGGGTGGGCCTTCTTCGCGGGACGGAAGGCGGTCTCGATCCCGAGGTGGAGCCGGACGTCCCCGGCCTGGAACCAGCAGCCCCCGCGGCCGGCGAGGACGGGCGGCTTGGGCGTCTCGGTCATCCCGAGGGCGTCGACGTAGTACGCGCGGAGGCGGTCCTCGGAGCCCGGCGGGGCGGCGAGCTGGACATGGTCGAGCGCGGTGAGCATCAGGCCTCCTTGCGGGCCACGGCGAACAGCCGGCGAAACGGCAGCACCGTGCCGTAGGGCCTGGCGGGATAGGCCTCGCGCAGCAGGTCACGGTAGGCGGCGACGAAGGCGTCGGCGGCCTCGGGGTCGTCCGCGAGGGCGGTCAGCACGGGCCGCATCGCGGTCCCCTTCGCCCAGTCGAGCACGGGATCGGGACCGGTCAGCAGTTGCATGTACGTCGTCTCCCATACGTCCGTCCGGCAGCCGAGCCCCTCCAGCCGATCCAGGTAGACGAGCGGGTCGTGGACCGAGTCCGCGGGGCGCGGGGCGTCGCCGACGAGGCCCTTCCAGCGCGGGGAGGCGGCGAGTTCGCGCAGCAGGACGTGCAGCGGGGCGTCGGTGTTGCGGGGCATCTGGAAGGCGAGGGTGCCGCCGGGCGCGAGGGCGTCGAGCCAGCCGGGAAGCGACTCCAGGTGTCCCGGCACCCACTGGAGAGCGGCGTTCGAGGTGATCAGGTCGTACGTCTCGGCGGGCGCCCAGTCGGTGAGGTCGGCGTGGGCGAAGTCGAGCCGTCCGCCGCCGGCCGTGGGACCGGCGTGCTCCTCGGTGCGGGCCAGCATGTCGGCCGAGTTGTCGTAGCCGGTGATGTACGCGCCGGGCCAGCGGACGGCGAGCTGTGCGGTGACGTTGCCGGGGCCGCAGCCGAGGTCGGCGATGCGGGCGGGATCGCCCGGCAGGCCGTTCACCTGGGCGAGGAGGTCGGCGAAGGGGCGGGCCCGGTGCCGGGAGTGGCGCAGGTACTGGCCGGGGTCCCAGGTGGGGGTGGGGGATTCGGCAGCCATGGGTGGCCTCCTCGAAGGTCGCCGCGGAGGTCGCGGACCCGCACAGGGGGGCGGCGGTGACCGGACCGTTCGGATCTCAAGACTCACAGGAAAACTATCTCGACGTCAAGAGACTCGCCATCGAGAGACTCCACATCAAGAGACTTCATGTCGACACAACCACTACACTGATCGTCATGGAGGACGAGGTCGATCGGCTGGTCGCTGCGTGGCGCCGGGAGCGCCCGGACCTCGACGTGGAACCGCTCGAGGTGCTCAGCCGGGTGAGCAGGCTGGCCCGGCACCTGGACCGTGCGCGCCGGCTCGCTTTCGCCGAGCACAGCCTGGAGCCCTGGGAGTTCGACGTCCTGACGGCGCTGCGGCGCGCGGGATCCCCGTATCAGCTCTCGCCCGGACAGCTGCTGACCCAGACGCTGGTCACCTCGGGCACGATGACGAACCGCATCGACCGTCTGACCAAGAAGGGTCTGGTGGAACGCCTCCCGGACCCGAGCGACCGCAGGGGTGTGCTCGTACGCCTCACGGACGAGGGGTGCGACCGGGCCGACCAGGCACTGGCCGGGCTGCTCGACCAGGAGCGGGCGATCCTCGCCGAGCTCAGCCGGGCACAGCGCGGTGAACTGGCCGGACTGCTACGCCAGTTGACCGCCCCGTTCGACAACATCCCCGGCTAGGTCGACGGGACCGACCCCGGCCCGCCTGGCCAAGGCCACGGCGGCGAGGGTGGAGTGCACACCGAGCTTGCCGAGGACGTTCTGCATATGGGTGCGGACGGTGTGCGGCGACAGGAACAGCCGCTCCGCCACCGCCTTGCGCCCGAGCCCGGCGACCATGCACCGCAGCACCTCGCGCTCGCGGGGCGTCAGCGACTCGACGAGCCGCTCGCTCTCGGTGCGGTGCTTGCGCGCCGCGGTGAGCTCCCGGAGCACCCCGGTGAGCAGGGCGGGCGGCAGATGGGTCTCGTCGCGCAGCACCCCCCGTATGACGGTGAGCAGCCGCGACAGCGAACAGTCCTTGGCGACCCAGCCCGAGGCCCCGGCCTGGAGCGCGAGAGCGGCCCGGCGCGGGTCGTCCTTCTCGGCCAGCACGACGGTCCGCACCCCCGGCTGGCCCGAACGCACGCCGGCGACGAGCGAGATGCCGTCGACCAGGCCGTCCTCGTTGCTCTCCTGGACGGGCACCGCCGGACGCATGCCGGGCAGGTTGCCGCCCAGGTCGGCGTCGACGAGCAGCACGTCGAAGCGGCGGCCCTCGGCCGCCGCGCGCTCCAGGCAGCGCAGCGCGGCCGGGCCGCTGCCGGCGGCGGACACGTCGACGTCGGGCTCGGCCGCGAGCGCGGCGGCGAGAGACTCGGCGAAGATGCGATGGTCGTCGACGACCAGTACTCGGATGCGAACCACAGAAACCCCCACTGTCGGGGGACGATCCGTACGGGTACGGCGCCCGAGGTGATCCCGGGCCCGATTGCGACCCGGAAAACGGGGTGCCTCCGCCGCACGGCCGCCGCCGTGCTGGAAGTGCTACCCCCACTTCGGGCGTCGTACCCGACTGTCTCGCCCCCTGATCAGCACCGGCCCCCACCGGCACTGTTCATCAGAGTACGGCTGGGGACGGGGAGCGGAAGGCAATTTGCAGAACTGGTTGGCCAGCACGTTTATGGTGAGCCGTATGTTTCGTATCGAGACAGAAGACGACAAGGAGCGTCGGGATCTGCTCCGCAGGCGGCTGCTGGACACGAACACGGCGGCGTCCCCGGTGCTGCGCGCACTGCGCGGGACCCCAGGTGAGCGTGAACTCCCGCTCCACGTGTGGGCCTTGCGGGAGGACGGTGAACTGGCCGGCGGCCTGGTGGGCCACACCTGGACGACCTGGCTGCACATCACCTATCTGTGGGTCGACGACCGCCACCGCGGCACGGGCCTGGGCAGTCTGCTGCTCACCGAGGCCGAACGGACGGCGGGCGGACGCGGCTGCACCGCCGCCCGCGTGGAGACCTGGGACTTCCAGGCCCCGGACTTCTACCGCAAGCGGGGGTACGAGGTGGCGTGCGTGATCCCCGACTACCCGCCGGGGATCACGGAGTACACGCTGACGAAACGACTCAGCCCCTCCGGCACCTGAAAATCCAGCCCCTCCGGCGTTTGAGGAGCGGGGGTCCGGGGGGCAGCGCCCCCGGGTACGGGACGAGTAGGGGGGAGGGGCGGAGGGGGCGAAAAAACCGTAGTTCAGCCGATCCGCCGGGCCCCGGCCGAAGGCACAGCCGGAAACACCCGCGGAGCGGTGAAGCCCGCCTCGGCGAAGGCCTCCACCAGCGCCTTGGTGACACCGTCGATGTCGGCCGACTCCACCAGCACGACCGCGGACCCCCCGAACCCCCCGCCCGTCATCCGTGCCCCGAGGGCCCCCGCGGAGTTCGCCGCAAAGACCGCGAGGTCCAGCTCGGGACAGGAGATCCGCAGATCGTCGCGGAGCGAGGCGTGGCCGTCCGTCAGGACCGGCCCGATCGCCCGGACATCACCGGCGTCGAGGAGGGCGACGACCAGGTCCACCCGGTGGTCGTCGGAGACGACGTGGCGGACATAGCGGCGCACCCGCTCGTCGGAGAGGCGGGCGAGGGCCGCGTCGAGCCCCTCGTACGCGACATCGCGCAGATGGGACACACCGAGCTGCCGCGCCCCCTCCTCGCAGCCCGCGCGCCGCTCGGCGTACGCCCCGTCCCCGAGCGCGTGCTTCACCCGGGTGTCGACGACGAGGAGTTCGAGGCCCTGGGAGGCGAGGTCGAAGGGGATCTGGCGGATGGACAGGTCCCGGCAGTCGAGGTGCAGGGCGTGGCCCTCGGTGCAGCACGCCGACGCCGTCTGGTCCATGACACCGCAGGGGACGCCCACGAAGTCGTTCTCGGCGCGCTGGGCGAGCCGTGCCAGCTCGGGCCGGGTGAGCCCGAGCCCGTACAGCTCGTCGAGGGCGAGGGCGGTGACGACCTCCAGGGCCGCCGAGGAGGACAGCCCGGCGCCGGTGGGGACCGTCGAGGCCAGATGGATGTCCGCGCCGCCGACGGTGTGGCCCGCCTCGCGCAGCGCCCACACCACTCCCGCCGGATAGGCGGCCCAGCCGGTGTCCGACCGGGGCGTCAGTTCGTCGACGCGCAGTTCGACGACGGGCCCTTCGATGTCCGCCGAGTGCAGCCGCAGCACCCCGTCGGACCGGCGGGACACCGCCGCGACCGCCGTGTGCGGCAGCGCGAGCGGCATCACGAACCCCTCGTTGAAGTCGGTGTACTCGCCGATCAGGTTGACCCGGCCGGGCGCCGCCCACACGCCCTCGGGCGCGGCGCCGTACAGCTCCTCGAAGCCCTCACGTACCCCCACCAGCCCCGACTGCTCCACGTGTTACCCCTTCGCTACGTTCTGTGCGAACTCCCACGCGTCCGCGACGATCCCCGCGAGATCCGCGCGGGACGGATTCCAGCCGAGCCGCTCCCGGGCGGTCTCGGCCGAGGCGACCAGGATCGCCGGGTCCCCGGCGCGGCGCGGTGCCATGACCTCGGGGATCGGGTGCCCGGTCACCCGGCGCACCGTCTCGATGACCTCGCGGACGGAGAAGCCGCTGCCGTTGCCGAGGTTGCAGATCAGGTGCTCGCCGGGGGCCGCGGCCCGCAGGGCCAGCAGGTGCGCCTCGGCGAGGTCCGCGACATGAATGTAGTCGCGGATGCAGGTGCCGTCCGGCGTCGGGTAGTCGTCGCCGTAGACGGAGATCGCGTCGCGGTGACCCTGCGCGACCTGGAGGACGAGCGGGATCAGGTGCGACTCGGGGTCGTGCCGCTCACCGCTCTCGCCGTAGGCGCCGGCCACGTTGAAGTAGCGCAGGGAGACGGCGCCGAGTCCGTGCGCCGCCGCCTCGCCGGTGATCATGTGGTCGACGGCGAGCTTGGAGGCGCCGTAGGGGTTGGTCGGCCGGGTCGGCGCGGACTCCACGATCGGGGTGGTCTCGGGTTCGCCGTACGTCGCGGCGGTGGAGGAGAACACCAGTGTGCGCACTCCGGCGTCGCGCATCGCGGCGAGCAGGGCCATGGTGCCGCCGACGTTGTTGTCCCAGTACTTCTCGGGCTTCACCACGGACTCGCCGACCTGCGAGAACGCGGCGAAGTGCAGGACGGCGTCGTACGAGGGGTCCAGCCACTTGGCCGCGTCACGGATGTCGCCCTCGACGAACGCGGCACCGGCGGGAACGCTGTCGCGAAAGCCCGTCGAGAGGTTGTCGAGGACGGTGACCTCGTGGCCCGCCTCGACCAGGTGGCGCGCGACCACGCTGCCCACATAACCGGCTCCACCCGTGACCAAGTACTTCCCACTCATGAACTCGCTACCTCTCGCAGTCGCTGAGCCGCGGTCTCCGGCGGCACGTCGTTGATGAACACGTTCATGCCGGACTCGGAACCCGCGAGGAACTTCAGCTTGCCGGAAGTACGGCGAATGGTGAAAAGCTCGAGGTGGAGCGCGAAGTCGTCCCGGTTGACGCCCTCGAACTCCTCCAGCGGGCCGAAGGGAGCCTGGTGCCACGCCGCGATGTACGGCGTCGGCGGCTCGCCGGCCCCTTCCTCTCCACCGTCCGGCCCGTCGAAGATCCGGTCGAAGCGCCTCAAGAGTTCCAGATAGACCTGGGGGAACTCTGTGCGCGCGCCCTCGTCGAGACCGAGCAGGTCCGGCACCCGGCGGCGCGGGTAGAGGTGGACCTCGTACGGCCAGTGGGCGGCGTACGGGACGAAGGCGACCCAGTGCTCGCTCGACAGGACGACGCGCGAGCCGTCCGCGATCTCCCGTGCGAGGACCTCGTCGAACAGATTCTCCCCGCCGGTCGCCTCCTTGTGCGCGGCGAGCGAGCGCAGCATCAGTGCGGTACGGGGCGTGGTGAAGGGGTAGCCGTAGATCTGCCCGTGCGGGTGACCGAGCGTCACACCGATCTCGGCGCCACGGTTCTCGAAGCAGAAGACCTGCTGGACGGAGGGCAGATGGGACAGTTCGGCGGTGCGGTCCGTCCACGCCTCGAGGACGAGGGCCGCCTGCGCCTCCGTCAGGTCCTTGAAGGACGCGTCGTGGTCGGAGGTGAAGCAGACGACCTCGCAGCGGCCGGAGTCGCCGGCCAGCGAGGGGAAGCGGTTCTCGAACACGACCACGTCGTACGAGGAGTCGGGGATCTCGCTCAGCCGGTCGCCCGAGGACGGGCACAGCGGGCACTCGTTCGCCGGGGGGTGGTAGATGCGCCCCTGCCGGTGCGAGGCGACCGCGACCGAGTCGCCGAGCAGCGGGTCGCGGCGCACCTCCGAGGTGGTGACCGTCGGATCGAGCGGGCGCCGGTCCACCGCGTCGCGCACCTGGTCGTCGCCCGCGTCGTAGTAGATGAGCTCACGACCGTCGGCGAGCCGGGTCGAGGTCTTCTTCACAGTCGGACTCCCCATCAGCACCCGATCAAACCTTCAAACATAACCGAACACAACAAACCACAAGCCACCACCACAGTCAACGTCACAATCAAACAAAGGTCACCACCGAAAGGGCGCATTTCCTGAATGCGGAGGCATAGGTTCCGGTCCGATAGGTTCATGCGACGAAGCGAGTTCTGATGCAGTCCCCCACACATCCGCCCCAACCGGGCACTCTGCTCGCCGTCGAGCTGCGACTCCCCACGAACGCACTCGACTACACAATCCTCGGCATCTACTTCGTGGTCGTCCTCGGCATCGGCTTCGCGGCCAGGCGCTCGGTCAGGACGAGCCTCGACTTCTTCCTGTCCGGGCGCTCACTGCCCGCCTGGATCACCGGCCTGGCCTTCATCTCGGCCAACCTGGGCGCCACCGAGATCCTCGGCATGGCCGCCAACAGCGCCCAGTACGGCGTCTACACCGTGCACTGGTACTGGATCGGCGCCATCCCGGCGATGGTCTTCCTGGGCCTGGTGATGATGCCGTTCTACTACGGCTCCAAGGTCCGCTCGGTGCCCGAGTTCCTGCTCCTGCGCTTCGACAAATGGGCGCACCTGCTGAGTTCGGTCCTGTTCGCCTTCGCCGCCGTCCTCATCGCGGGCGTCAACCTCTACTCGCTCGCGATCGTGGTCGAGGCGCTGCTCGGCTGGCCGCAGTGGGTGGCGATCGTCGTCGCCGGGTTCTTCGTCCTCGCCTACATCACCCTCGGCGGTCTCTCCTCGGCGATCTACAACGAGGTGCTCCAGTTCTTCGTGATCCTCGCGGCGCTGATCCCGATCGCCGTGCTCGGTCTGCACCGGGTGGGCGGCTGGAACGGTCTGACCGACTCCCTCGACAAGACGCACGGCGCGAACTTCACGACGGCCTGGGGCGGCACGGGCATCGGCAGCGACAACCCGCTCGGCGCCAACTGGCTGACCATCGTGCTCGGTCTCGGCTTCGTGCTGTCCTTCGGCTACTGGACGACGAACTTCGCCGAGGTGCAGCGCGCGCTGTCGGCCAAGAACCTCTCCGCCGCCCAGCGCACTCCGCTCATCGCGGCCTACCCGAAGATCTTCATCGTCTTCCTGGTAATGATCCCGGGCCTGGTGGCAGCCGTCCTGGTCCCGAAGATCGGGACGAGCGCCTCGGGCCTCCAGTACAACGACGCGATCCCTTATCTGATGCAGGAGTTGCTGCCGAACGGTGTCCTCGGCATCGCGGTGACCGGTCTGCTGGCCGCGTTCATGGCGGGCATGGCGGCCAACGTCTCCTCCTTCAACACGGTGTTCACGACGGACATCTGGGCGAAGTACGTGGTGAAGGACCGCGAGGACGGCTACTACGTCCGCTTCGGCCGGCTGATCACGGTGGTCGGCGTCCTGGCGTCGATCGGCACGGCCTTCCTGGCCTCGTCCTTCTCCAACATCATGAGCTACCTCCAGACGCTGTTCTCCTTCTTCAACGTGCCGATGTTCGTGGTCTTCATCGTCGGCATGTTCTGGAAGCGGGCTTCGGTGAAGTCGGGCTTCTGGGGTCTGCTGGCCGGCACGACGGCCGCGATGGTGAACTACTTCGTCCTCTACAAGCAGGGCGTCATCGGCTTCCCCTCCGACCAGGGCGCCAACTTCGTCTCCGCGATCGTCGCCTTCGTGGCCGGTGCCGTGGTGATGGTGGCGGTCTCGCTCTTCACCGCCCCCAAGCCGGCGGAGGACCTCGAGGGCCTGGTCTACGGCACGGTGTCCCCCGGCATGGCCGAGCCGCCGGCCGCGGGCGACGACGCCTGGTACCGCAGGCCCGCCCTGCTGGGCTGGGGCGCGCTGATCCTGGCGGCCGCCTGCTACATCCCGTTCTCGTTCTGACGAGTTCCGGCCCGCCACAACGAGGGAGAAGAGAGAAACCATGTCCGACCATTCGGAACGCGACGTCCAACGCGAGGTGTCGGAACTCGAGGGGAAGTCCGCGACCGCGGCCCGCCTGTTCGACATCCGCCGCATCATCGGCGGCCTGTTCGTGATCTACGGCATCATCGTCACCATCGCGGGCATCACCGCCTCCGACGCCGACCTCGCCAAGGCGGGCGGCATCAACATCAACCTCTGGACCGGCCTCGGCATGCTGGCCCTCGGCCTGTTCTTCCTGGCCTGGCTGTGGCTGCGCCCGCTGGCACCACCGGCCCCGGAGACACCGACCGGGGAGAACCCCTCGCCGGCCGAGTAACACCCGCGCACAGGGCCGGAGCCCACGGAAGGACTCCGGCCCTTCGGCTTTCGACCTGCGGGTGCCCGAACTCCCGCTCGAAGAGATCGAGTTGCGCGTCAGGCACCGAATGGAACGCAAGGTGGTCATCGCGAGTCCCACCTCCACCCCGTACGAGGTGGTGATCCATGAGGCGGCCCTGCGCATCAGAGTCGGCGACCGGGCAGCGGCCCGGGCCCAGCTCGCGCGCATCCTCGAACTCTCGGAAGCGGACCACATCACCGTGCGCGTCATCCCCTTCGAGCTCGACGGCTTCGCCGGTGCCACGAACGCGATGATGTACGTGGGCGGTGCCGTACCCAAGCTGGACACAGCGGTACGCGACGCACCCCACGGCGCGGCCTTCATCGACTCCGAGGCCCAACTCGGCGCATTTCGAACGCTCTTCCGTATGGTGGAGGCTGTATCGCTCGAACCCACCCGTTCGCGCGACTTCATCCACCGGATGACGAAGGAAGCGTGAGGCCCGTCGTGATCACCCCCGGCAACTGGCAGAAGTCGTCCTACTCGGGCAGCGGCGACGGCAACAACTGCCTCGAACTCGCCGCCACCCCCGGCGCCGTTCACCTCCGTGAGAGCGACACCCCCGCCACGCAGCTCAGTACCGCCCCCGGCCCCCTCGCTCACCTGCTGCTTCGTATAAAGCAGGGGGTTTACCAGGGCGCCTCCCTGTGATCAGCTTCGCCCTGTCATGAACGGGCGGCCTCTGGGGAGGGGCCGTGGGGCAGGGGAGAGTCGACGATGCACACCGCGGCAGCGGAAAGAGTTCAGGTGTGCCCGGACTGCGGGACCGAGATCCACGGGGACGGCCGGTTCGTCCTGTGGTGCGCCGTCTGCGACTGGAACGTCGATCCCGAACGGCCGGAGGAGAAGCAGGGCCGACTCGCCAAGGCCCGGCGGGCCCAGGCGCGGCGGCACGGTGAGCGACTGCTGGCCGAGCTGAACGCCGGTGAGGCCCTGCGGGCCCGACGGGACTCCTCGGCCGTCCTCGCCTTCGCACTCGCCCTCGCCGTCCACGGCCTGACCGTGGCCCTGACCGCGGGCGGCGCCTGGTTCCTCGTCCGGGGATGGGGCGGCTGGGGAATGCTCCCCGGCGTCTTCCTGCTCGCCCTCGTGTGGTCGCTGCGGCCCCGGCTGCACCGGCTGCCACAGGACAAGCCCGTCCTGCACCGTGCCGACGCGCCCGAACTCTTCGCGCTCGTCGACGAGGTCTCCCGCGTCGCGGGCACCCGTGGTGTCGACGCGATCGCCGTCGACGACGAGATCAACGCGAACGTACGGAGCTACGGCATACGCGGGCGCCGGCTCCTGACGCTGGGGCTCCCCCTGTGGGAAGTCCTCACACCGCAGCAGCGGATCGCCCTGCTGGGCCACGAAATGGGCCACTACGTCAACGGAGACACCCGCCACGGTCTGGTCGTCGGCGCCGCCTACCGTTCGCTGACCACCTGGCACTACTACTTCGAGCCGGTCGATCATGAGCCCCTCGACGATTCCGGCGCGCTCACCCTGATCCTCAACGTGCTCTACGTCGTGCCCCGGCTGCTCGTCCGCGGCGTGCTGACGCTCCTGGACGGGCTCACCGTGCGCGCCTCTCAGCGGGCCGAGTACCTCGCCGACCGTGTGGCCGCCCGGGCGGGATCCACTCCGGCCGCGCTGGAACTCATGGACCGGTTGCTGATCTCGGACTCGGCCGCCGTCACGCTCCAGCGCGAGGTCAACCGCGCCGCCCTGAACGGCCCGCGCGGCAGACAGCAGACCGCCGCCTGGGCGGACGGACTCTGGGAGCGTCTCGCCACGGACCTTGCCTCCGTTCCCGAGCAGGAGCGCGAACGGTTGCGCCGGGCGAGCACGCTGCGGGGCCACAGCGTCGACGCGACCCATCCGCCGACCCATCTGCGCCGCGCCTGCCTGCTGATCGGAGAGGCCGAACCCCCGGCCGTCCTGGCCGACGACGAACGGGAGCGCCGGATCACCGAGGAACTGGCCGAGTCACGCGCGAAGGTGGCCCAGCAGATCCTCCGGGACGGCTACTAGGGCAGGTCCCGGGACCACCCCGCCGCCGAGGGCTTTCCCCCGAATCCCGGGCCTCGTGCGAGAGAACGACGGGCGAGGGGGAAGGCTGACCCCATGACCGACAAACTCACCGTCAGCGTTCTCGGCACCGGAATCATGGGGGCCGCGATGGCCCGTAGTCTCGCGCGGGCCGGGCATCACGTCCGTGCCTGGAACCGCAGCCGCGACAAGGCCGAGCCACTGGCCGCCGACGGCGCGCACATCGCGGACACCCCGGAGGACGCCGTGCGGGGCGCGGATGTCGTCCTGACCATGCTCCACGACGGCCCGTCGGTCCTCGACGTCATGCGCCAGGCAGCACCGGGACTGTCCGCCGGGGCCGTCTGGGCGCAGTCGACGACCGTCGGGACCGAGGTGCTGGGCGAGCTCGCCGAATTCGCCGGCGCGCACGGGCTCGTCCTCTTCGACGCGCCCGTCCTCGGGACACGCGCACCCGCCGAGTCCGGACAGCTGACCGTGCTCGCCGCAGGCCCGGGCGCGGCCCGCGACACGGTGACACCCGTCTTCGACGCGGTCGGTGCCCGTACGGTGTGGACCGGCGAGGACGGTTCGGCTGGCAGCGCCACCCGGCTCAAGCTCGTCGCCAACAGCTGGGTCCTCGCCGCCACCGTGGCGACCGGCGAGGTGCTGGCCCTGGCCAAGGTCCTCGGCGTTGACCCGCAAGACTTCTTCGGCCTCATCGAGGGCGGCCCGCTCGACATGGGCTATCTGCACGCCAAGGCCGCCCTCGTCCTTCAGGACCGGCTTTCCCCGGCCAGCTTCGCCGTCACCACGGCAGAGAAGGACGCCCGGCTGATCGTGGCGGCAGGGCAGGAGCACGGCGTCCGGCTCGACGTCGCCGAGGCGGCGGCCGAACGCTTCGGCCGCGCCGGCGCCCTCGGGCACGGCGACGAGGACATGGCCGCCGCGTACTTCGCGAGCTTCGAGGAGGGGAAGCCCCCCACCTCGTAAGCCCGTGAGGGCTGCGGGCCCCGGCCCGCAGCCCGCCGGCCCCTCCGCCTCAGCGGGCGTCGTCCATGTTCCCGTGCCGTGCCTGCGCCGGGATCGGGCCCGCGCGGTCCAGCAGGCCCGTGCGGGCCGCGAGTGCCGCCGCCTCGAGGCGCGAGCCCACGCCCAGTTTCATCAGGACGCGCTGGACATGGGTGCGGGCCGTGGACGGGGCGATGCCCATGCCGGCCGCGATGAGCCGGGTGTCCTCGCCCTCGGCGACCCGCACCAGGACCTCCACCTCGCGGGGTGTGAGCATCTCGAGCAGCCGCTGACCCTCGTCGTCGGGCTGGGCGGCGGGGTTGAGCAGTTCGCTGAAGGCGCCCTGGAGCAACTGCGGGGCGACCGCCGCCTCACCCGCCCTCGCCTTCATGATCGCGCGCTCGACGCCCTCGATGCGCTCGTCATGGCGTACGTAGCCGGAGGCACCGGCGGCGAACGCGGCGGCGATCCCGCGCGGGTTCGGTACCGGGCCGAGCACCAGGACCGCCACCTGCGGGCGCTCCTTCTTGATCCTTACCACCGGGTCGAAGATCCCCGGCTCGGCCGGCGTCGCCGTGCCGATCAGGCACACCTCGGGTGCCCGTGTGATCACCAGCTCCGCCGCCCCCGCGGCGGGTGCGGCCGCGGCGAGCACCCGGTGCCCGCGCAGCTTCAAAGCCGAGGCCAACGCCTCGGCGAGCAGTCGGTGGTCGTCGACCACCATGAGCCGGACTCCCATCAGGCAACCCCCCAGTCCCCCCAAGCATCCCCACTGGTTCCCCGTGGATTAGGAGCCCCCCGGCTCTCCATCCCCCGGAAGCTACACGCTTGTTCGACGTTGCGCTTCCCCTACTGGCGAGAAGTGCACCGGAATATCGAAATCCCACCCAATAGGAAGTGATGCGGGGTACGCGTGCGGCCCCGGCCCTGAACAGGGACGGGGCCGCACACGGTGTTTCGGCCCGGACGAATCAATCCGGATGAACGATCACCGTGTTCTTTCGAAGATGATCACTTCTGTTTCACTCGAAAGGTGACGATTCACTTCGTTCCGAAGGCGATCGCGAGGTACGCCTTGTCCGTCGCGGAGGTCGGCTTGTTCGCGTAGACCTGGGACATGTACAGCCGGCCCGCGCCGTAGAGGATCTCGGCGTAGTCCGGGAGCATGCTCGACTCCGCGTCACGGGTGGACTGGGTCGCCGGGTTCTCCATCAGCTTCGACTCCTTGAAGGAGGTCCCGTCGATGGTGACGATCTGTCCGCCCTTGTCGTACGGCGGCCGCTTGTAGGCGAGGACGTTGGTGCCGTCCATGCGCAGCGGGGTGATGGTGTAGCCGTCCCCCGCGTCCGCGCGCTGGCCGGTCTGCTTGCCCGTGGCCAGGTCGAAGGCGACGATCTCGTTGGTCCGGCTGTAGTCGCCGGTGCCGTCGTGCTCCTCCGTCGGGATGTACAGCTTGTCGTTGCCGACGGCGATCCCGGAGCAGTACTCGATCCTGGTGATGCCGTCGCAGCGGGCCGCGTACGTCTTGCCCGGCGCCGAGATCTTCGACCGCAGCGTGCCGGTCTTGTTGTCGATGGAGAAGAAGTCCGAGATGCCGCTGCCGTCACCCGCGGAGTCGCCGACGTCGGCCGCCACGACCAGCGGGTCGGTGGAGACGACGCTGGCGTACTCGATGCCGGGCGACATCTTGTACTCGGAGATCACCTTCCCGGACTTCGGGTCGATGGTCTGGATGTGCAGCTGGCGCGTACTGCCGTACTCGCCGCACTTGCGGACCGCGACCAGCTTGGCGCCGCCGCCGTAGCCGGAGTCGTAGCAGCTGTCGCCCGTCTTCGGCGCCCACAGCGGCTTGCCGGTGGAGATGTCGAACGCACCGCCGCCACCCGTGCTGCCCGCGGCGACCGTGTTCCCGCTGACCGTCACATTCTCGAGGTTGATCGACTGGTCACCGGACTTGATCGTCCGGGTCCACAGTTTCACGCCCGCGTCGAGATCGATGGCGGCGAGCTGGGTGCAACCGTGCGAGGGCTGCGCCTTGGTGGGCATGGCCGGCTCGTAGATGATCGCCGAGCGGTCGGAGTCGGTGCTGTGCCGGCTGGCCTGGCAGACCGGACCGGGGAGCTTCAGCGTCCAGGTCTTGGCGCCGGTGGCCGGGTCGTAGCCGTTGATCTCGGCGTTGCCGGTCTTGGCGTACACCTTGTCGGTGAGCCAGGAGCCCGCCGTGGCGACGCTCGTGATGTCCTTGGGCACGGCCGGCGCGGGGATCTGGAACAGCAGCGAGGAAGCGGTGTTCGCCGGCACCTTCTCCTTGCCGTTGCTGCCCTTCTTGTCACCGCCCTTGTCGTCACCGCCCTTGCCGCCGGTGCCGCCGCTCGTTCCCCCGGCGTTGTGCTTGTCGCCCTTGCCCGACTGCGAGTACAGGACACCGACGCCGACGATCAGCGCGACGGCCACCACGGCGGCCACGATGATGAGCAGCTGGCTGTTGAGCTTGCGCCCGCCGCCACCTCCCTGCGGAGCCTGCGGCTGCGTCGGCATGGTCGGCGGCTGCGGGTAGCCGTACGGGGCCGGCTGGCCCGGGTAGCCGTAGCCCGGCTGGCCCGGGGGCGGCGTCTGCGGATAGCCGTACGGCTGCTGCGGGGACGCGGGCGGGGCCTGCTGGGGATAGCCGTAGCCCGGGCCGGCGGCGGCGGGCGGGGGCGTCTGGGGATAGCCGTAACCGGGGCCCGCGGCGGCGGGCGGCGGTGTGGGCGGGCCGAAACCGCCCGGGGGCGGGCCCTGCGGAGCACCGAAACCCTGCGGGGCGGGGTTCTGCGGGGCACCGAAGCCCTGCGGGGCCGGGTCCTGCGGGGCACCGAAGCCCTGCGGCGGCGGGTCCTGCGGGGCACCGAAACCGCCGGGCTCGGGGTTCTCCCCGCCCGGATTCTGCTGCGGACCCGGGGCGGGGTCCTGGGGGGCGCCGAAGCCCTTCGGGGGCTCGTTCGGCGGCGGGGGCGGCTGGCTCATGACGTGGATACCTCGGAATGCGTCGGGACGGCGGGCCTGCGCGCGTGCGGGGCGCGACGGAACGGGGCTGGGGCGTCGGTCACTTGCCGTAGGCCAGCATCAGCTTCTCCTTCGCCTGGTCATTGCCCGTCAGCCGGGTCGTGGAGATGTAGAAGCGTCCGTCCACGTAGTCGACGGCCTTCGAGTAGAAGCCGGACTCGATGTTCGCGGTGCCGTGCGGATTCTGGAGCAGCTTCACCGGCGTGTGGCCCCCGCCGCCCGTCGGGATCGACACGACACGGCCGCCTCCGTCGTACGACGCCTCGACATAGGCGATGAGGTGGGTGCCGTCCGTCTTCATCGGCATCATCGTCGCGTCCGCGGGGGACTTGACGCGCCACTTCTCCTTGCCGGTCGCGAGGCTGAACGCGACGATCTCGTTGGGGCCGCTCTTCGCCTCGGTCGGCAGATAGAGCGTGTCGGCGTCGGCGACGGCGCCGAAGCAGCCCGTCAGGTCGCGGTCGAGGATCGCGAAGCCGCACTCGGGCGCGAAGCCGTCGTCGCTCTTGAGCTGCGAGCGCACGGTGCCGTTGTCCTTCAGCACGGTGATGCTCACCGTCTTCTTCGCGTCGTTGGTCAGATAGAGCACGACCGGGTCCACGGAATAGGCACGGCCGACCCGCCAGCCCTTGGGGATCTTCGTCGTCCACCGGGCCTTGCCGGTGGCCGGGTCCAGTTCCTGCACCTCGTCGTGCTCGGTGCTGCTGCCGGCCCCGCAGGACGAGACGGCCAGCAGCTTGGAGCCGCCGGCGAATCCCGCCGGGTAGCAGCCGGCGCCGTACTTCTGCTTGTCCCACAGCTTCTTGCCGCTGCCGACGTCGTACGCCGTTCCCGACATCGAGCGGCCGACCGTCAGCGTCTTGCCGGTGATGGACAGTTCGACCGAGAGCGTGCTGTCGAACAGGGTGCCGTCCGCGACCGTCCCGCTCCAGCCCTTGGCGCCGGTGTTCAGGTCGATCTGCTGGAGCTGGTTGCACTTGGCGCTGCTGCCGGGGCCGCTCATGTAGGCGATGACGATCTTGTCGTCGGCCGTCTTCTGCCGGGTGGCCGCGCAGATCTTCTGCGGGAACGTCAGGGCGTCCCAGGCAGGCTTGCCGTCCGCCACGCCGAACGCGAAGAGCTGCTTGTACGCCGCCTTCACGGCCACCTTGGGGGTGATCCACATCCCGGGGGCGTCGGCGCCCGAACCGGGCGCGTCCGGTGCCGACTTGTACCAGAGGACCTTCGCCTCGCCCGCCTTGCGGCCGGCGTTCAGGTCGTCGCTCTCCTGGCCGCCGTCACCGCTGCCGTCACCGGGGTTGGCCGGAGCGTCCGAGACGGGCGCGGACGCGGAGGGGCTGTTGCCCGGGCTGTGCTGCGCGACGGGCTTCTTGCCGTCACCGCCGCCGGTGACGGCCCAGACGGTGCCGCCGACGACGAGCAGGCCCGCCACCGCGGCGGCGACGACGAGCGCGGGCTTCCCCTTGAACGGGTTCTTCGAGCCCCCGCCGGGACCGCCGGGCTGCGGGGCGCCGGGTGCGCCCGGGTAGGGCGCCTGCGGCGGATAGCCGTACCCCGGCTGCTGCGCGTACCCGTACGGTCCGGGCTGACCGTAGGGACCCGGCTGCTGCGGCTGTCCGTACGGGCCCTGCTGGGTGTAGGGGCCGGGCTGCTGCGGGTACCCGTAGCCCGGCTGCGGAGGCCCGACGGGCGGGGTGTTCCGGGGCGCGGGCGCCTGGGGCGGCTGCGCGGGAGGAGGAGGCGTGCCCTGCGGCGCGGGGGGCGTGTTCGGGGGCGCGCCCTGCGAACGCGGGTCCTGCGGAGCGGCCTGCGGCGCCCCCGGCGGCATGCCCGGTGGTGTTCCCTGGGACGTCCCCCGGGGTGCGCCGAAACCACCCTGCGACCGCGGGTCCGGCGAGGCGCCGGCACCACCCGTCGGCGGCTGGTCCTGCGGTGTTCCGAATCCGCCCTGCGGCGGTTGACTCGGCGGCTGACTCATCAGCGCGTCCCCCTCTTCACTGATGTGGCCCCCCACCGGCGGCGCCGGATTCGCGCCTCGTCCGATGGATCTCAGACTGTTCTCAGACCGCTCTTTCTATCACTTTGGGGGGCGCGGGCAGGGGGCCGGTGCGCGCCCTGTTCCCAAGGGAGGACCGGGCTGTGATGCCGCCGTTACGCGTCTTCACGGACCCTTCACGCCGGGCGCGCAAGGCGGGTTCGCCACCACGGATCCGCCGCCACCGGGAGCACTTTCGGCAACTCGGGGGCGCCTGGCGTCAATTGCGCGCCCGCGGCAGGGGTCGCGCACGCCGGACGAGTACGCCGGACGGGCGGCGCCTCCGCGTCCTGGGAGGCACCGCCCGTCCGTCGAGGGGCGGTTGCCCCTCCGTGTCCCGCGTCGGTCACGCGTCCGTCACGCGTCTTCCGCCAGCTCCAGCCAGCGCATTTCGAGCTCCTCGCGCTCCCCCGCCAACTCCCGCAGCTCCGCGTCGAGTTGGGCGACCTTTCCGAAGTCGGTCGCGTTGTCGGCGATCTGGGCGTGCAGCTTGGTCTCCTTCTCGGAGATCTTGTCCAACTGCCGCTCGATCTTCTGGAGTTCCTTCTTGGCGGCGCGGGCGTCGGCGGCCGAGGCGACCTTGCCCGGCGCCGGGGCGCCGGCGAGGACGGCGGCCGCGGCCACCTCCTCCATCTTCTTGCGCCGCTCCAGGTACTCGTCGATCCCGCGCGGGAGCATCCGCAGGGCGCCGTCGCCGAGGAGCGCGAACACGTTGTCCGTGGTGCGCTCGATGAAGAAGCGGTCGTGGGAGATCACGATCATGGAGCCGGGCCAGCCGTCGAGGAGGTCCTCGAGCTGGGTGAGGGTCTCGATGTCGAGGTCGTTCGTCGGCTCGTCGAGGAAGAGGACGTTGGGCTCGTCCATCAGCAGACGCAGGATCTGAAGCCGGCGGCGCTCACCACCGCTGAGGTCCCCGACCGGCGTCCACTGCTTCTCCTTGTTGAAGCCGAACGTCTCGCAGAGCTGCCCCGCGGTCATCTCGCGGCCCTTGCCGAGGTCGACGCGGTCGCGGACGGCCTGGACGGCCTGGAGCACACGCCAGTTCGGGTCGAGCTCGCTGACCTCCTGGGAGAGATAGGCGAGCTTGACGGTCTTGCCGGTGACGATCCGGCCGGCGGCGGGCTGCTTCTCGCCCTCGGTGCGGGCGGCCTCGGCCAGGGCCCGCAGCAGCGAGGTCTTGCCCGCGCCGTTGACGCCCACCAGGCCGACGCGGTCACCGGGGCCGAGCTGCCAGGTCAGGTGCTTGAGCAGCACCTTGGGCCCGGCCTGCACGGTCACGTCCTCCAGTTCGAAGACGGTCCTGCCGAGCCGGGAGTTGGCGAACTTCATCAGCTCGCTCTTGTCACGGGGCGGCGGCACGTCGGCGATCAGTTCGTTGGCGGCCTCGACGCGGAAGCGCGGCTTGGAGGTGCGGGCGGGGGCGCCGCGCCGCAGCCAGGCCAGCTCCTTGCGGACCAGGTTCTGCCGCTTGACCTCTTCGGTCGCGGCGATGCGCTCGCGCTCGGCCCGGGCGAACACGTAGTCGGTGTAGCCGCCCTCGTACTCGTAGACCGCGCCCTTCTGCACGTCCCACATCTGGGTGCAGACCTGATCGAGGAACCACCGGTCGTGGGTCACGCAGACGAGAGCGGAGCGGCGCTCGCGCAGGTGCTGGGCCAGCCAGGCGATGCCCTCGACGTCCAGGTGGTTGGTGGGCTCGTCGAGGATGATCAGGTCCTGCTCCTCGATGAGCAGCTTCGCCAGCGCGATGCGGCGGCGCTCACCGCCGGAGAGCGGGCCGATCACGGTGTCGAGTCCCTGCGGGAAGCCCGGCAGGTCGAGACCACCGAAGAGACCCGTCAGTACGTCCCTGATCTTGGCGTTCCCCGCCCACTCGTGGTCGGCCATGTCCCGGATGACCTCGTGGCGCACGGTGGCCGTGGGGTCGAGGGAGTCGTGCTGGGTGAGCACGCCGGTGTGCAGGCCGCCGGAGTGCGTGACCCGGCCGGTGTCGGCCTCCTCCAGCTTGGCGAGCATGCGGATCAGGGTGGTCTTGCCGTCGCCGTTGCGGCCGACCACGCCGATGCGGTCCCCCTCGCTGACGCCGAGGGAGACTCCGTCGAGCAGTGCACGGGTGCCGTACACCTTGCTGACGGACTCGACATTGACCAGGTTGACGGCCATTTCTCTCCTGAACAAGGGGGACGATCGACCCTCAAGGGTAGTCCGCGCGGCGGACGTCCCCCGCCCCGCGTTCTCCGTCCCCTCAGCCGAGCACGGTCGCTCCGGGCGCGGGGGACCGCGTGACGCGGACCGCCCGGCAGGTGCCCGAAGCCAGGAGCACCTGGCCGATGGCCCGCGCGGTCTCCGCGTCCGGCGCGAGGAAGGCCGTGGTCGGGCCCGACCCGGAGACGAGCTCGGCGAGCGCGCCGGCCGCCCGGCCCGCCGCGAGGGTCTCGGCCAAAGCGGGGAAGAGGGAGAGGGCCGCGGGCTGGAGGTCGTTGGAGACGGTGCGTGCGAGGGTGCCGGCGTCCCCCTTCGCCAGGGCGTCAAGCAGCTCCTGCGAGGCGACCGGCTCCGGGACGCGTACGCCCTCGTTCATCCGGTCGAACTCCCGGAAGACCGCCGGGGTCGACAGTCCGCGCTCGGCCATCGCGAACACCCAGTGGAAGGTGCCGCCGACCTCCAGCGGACGCAGCCGCTCGCCCCGTCCGGTGCCGAGCGCCGCCCCGCCCACCAGGGAGAACGGCACATCGCTGCCCAGCTCGGCGCAGATGTCGAGGAGTTCCTCGCGCGAGGCGTTCGTGCCCCACAGGGTGTCGCAGGCGAGCAGCGCGCCGGCGCCGTCCGCGCTGCCTCCGGCCATGCCTCCCGCGACGGGGATGTCCTTGTCGATGTGCACATGGACGGCGGGCTCGACGCCGTACCGGCGGGCGAGCTCCAGGGCGGCGCGGGCCGCGAGGTTCGTGCGGTCGAGGGGCACCTGGGCCGCGTCGGGGCCCGCACAGGTGACGCGCAGTTCGTCCGCCGGGGTGACCGTCACCTCGTCGTACAGGCCGACCGCGAGGAACACGTTGGCCAGGTCGTGGAAGCCGTCGGGGCGTGCGCCGCCGACCGCGAGCTGGACGTTGACCTTGGCAGGGACGCGTACCGTCACCGTCTGCGTCACGGCTGGGTCGACTCCTCGTTCTCGGTGGCGTTCCCGGAGGCGTTCCCTGTGGCGTCCCCGGTTCCGCCGTCTGCGGCGTCCGCGGTGCCGCTCTCCTCCGCGTCCTCGGCGGCGTACCGGCGGGCGCCCTTGAGCTCCCCGCCGTTCGCCTCCCCGCGGTTCTCCGCGATACGGACGAACTCCTCGACCGTCAGCGACTCCCCGCGGGCCTGCGGCGAGATCCCGGCGGCGACGAGCGCGGCCTCGGCGGCGGGGGCGGAGCCGGCCCACCCGGCGAGGGCGGCGCGCAGCGTCTTGCGGCGCTGCGCGAAGGCGGCGTCCACCGCGGCGAACACCTCTCGCTTCGTGGCCGTCGTGCTGATCGGCTCGGCGCGCCGGGTGAGCGCCACGAGACCGCTGTCGACGTTGGGCGCCGGCCAGAAGACGTTGCGGCCGATGGAGCCGGCCCGCTTGACCTCGGCGTACCAGTTCGCCTTCACGGACGGCACGCCGTACACCTTCGAGCCGGGCGCGGCGGCGAGCCGGTCGGCGACCTCCGCCTGGACCATCACGAGGGTGCGCTCGATGGTCGGGAAGGTGTCGAGCATGTGCAGCAGGACGGGCACGGCGACGTTGTACGGGAGGTTCGCGACCAGCGCGGTGGGCGGCGGGCCCGGCAGCTCCTTGACCAGCATGGCGTCCGAGTGCACCAGCGCGAACCGGTCGGCCCGCTCCGGCATGCGGGCCTCGACGGTCGCGGGGAGCGCGCTCGCGAGGACGTCGTCGATCTCGACGGCGACGACCCGGTCCGCCGTCTCCAGCAGGCCGAGCGTCAGCGAGCCGAGGCCGGGGCCCACCTCCACGACCACGTCGTCGGGCCGCACCTCCGCGGTCCGCACGATGCGGCGCACCGTGTTCGCGTCGATCACAAAGTTCTGGCCGCGCTGCTTGGTGGGCCGTACGCCGAGAACTGCCGCGAGTTCGCGGATCTCTGCGGGGCCCAGGAGTGCGTCGGAGGTGGGGCTGGTCACGAGCCAAGGGTACGGGGGGCCGGGCCCCGGCCGTGCAGCCGCGGCCCACGGTGGCGGAGTCGGCCGTGCAGAGGCGCCGCCATGGCGGCTTCAGCCGTGCAGTGCCCGCCCGCCATGGCGGAGTCAGCAGCGCGGTCCCCGCCCGCGGTGGCGGAGTCGGTCGAGCGGTCCCCGCCCGCCGTGGCGGCTTCAGCCGTTCGGCCCCGGCCCCGTTGTGGCGGCGTCGGGCGCTCGGTCCCGGCCCCGCCGTGGCCGCGTCAGCCGTGCAGCCGCGGCCCGCAGTGCGGCCAGGGAGTCGCCCCGCGGCGCACGTACAGCTTCTTGGCCCTGCGGGTCTGCTCCGCGGCCGGGGCGTCCTGAGGGCGCCCGGTGCCGCCCAGGGTGTGCCAGGTGTGGTTGTCGAACTGGTAGAGGCCGCCGTAGTTGCCGGACGGGTCGACGGCGCCGGGCCGGCCGCCGGACTCGCACGCGGCGAGGCTCCTCCAGTTCAGGTGGTCGGCGCCGCCGTGGGACGGGGGGTGCGGCTTCGTGCCGACCCTGACCATCCGGGTCTGCGGCTGCCGCACCACCTCGGACCGCACGAGCCGGGGTCTCTGCTTGACCCCGTTGACCGCGCGCAGGGTGTAGGTCAGGCGCCGCGCCCCGTACTGACCCGGATGCTCCACGACCTCGACCCCCTTGAGGAGCGAGGCGTCGTCGGCCCGCCGCACCGCGAACGGAATCCGTTCCTCGCGGACCTCCCTGGCCCCGGTGACGCGCAGGACGGTAACCGTCTGCCCGTCCCGGGGGAAGCTCCCGGCCGGCACGGAGGTCATGTCCTGCCCGTGCAGGGTGACCCCGGCCTCCTGGACGGCCTCCGCGACGCTCGCGGCATTGGTACGGATCGTCCGGGCCCGGCCGTCGGCCATGATCGTGACCGCGCGTTCGGTGCGTACGTCGAGGGCCAGCCCCTCGCGCCCGATGCGCCGGGAGCGCGAGGCCGACAGGTAGGCGCCCTCGGCGCGCACCCCCAGCTGGCTGAGCGCCCCTTCCACGGTGTGCGCCGTCGTCCACACCCGGCGCGGCTCCCCGTCGATGGTGAGGTGCACCGGGCGCCCGTAGCGCACCGCGACCTCGTCCCCGCCGGCCAGGGTGGTGCCGGGGGCCGGCGCCACCACGTCGTGCGGGCCCACCTTCACGCCTTCGTCGGCGAGCAGTTCCGTCACGTCGTCCGCGAAGGTGTGCAGGGTGCGGGGTCTGCCGTCGACGCTGAGCTCGATCGCCTTGTCACTGGCGACGAACGCGGAAGTGCCGCCGGCCAGGAAGGCCACCACCAGGGCCTGCGGGAGCAGTCGCCGCAGGGACTCCGGGCGGTCGGGAACCCGCCTGCGCCTGGCCGCGCGACGCGCCTCGGCCCGACCGGTGCCGTTCCCGGTGTTCGCGCCGGCCGGGGTGCCGGGCTGCGGACGGGAGAGGCTGGGCAGCCGGGGCTCGGTCGGCGCGTCCGGTGCCACCGGCACACCGCGCGTCCCGCGTACGCCGTACAGGGGGGCCGGGGGCGTGTCCGGTGCCGCGGGCGCGGCGAGGGGCATCTCGTGAAGCGGGAACCCGGACTCCGGGCCGACCGCGCCGTACGCCTCCCCGGGCCGGTACTCCGCGTGCCCGGAATACCCCTCGTGCCCCGAGAAGAACCCACGACCGGGGTACGCCGAATGACCGTCGCGGGGCTGGTGACCGGCGTGGTCCTGATGACCGGACTGCGGCTGGTGACCGGCGTAGGCCTGAGGACCGGCGTCAGGCTGAGGACCGGCATGGGGCCGGTGATCTCCGGCATGCCCCGGGTCACCGGCATGCTCCTGGTGACCGGCGTGGGGCTGGTGACCGGCGTAGGCCTGACCGGAGTCAGGCTCCGGACCGGCATAGGCCTGAGGACCGGCGTAGGCCTGGTGAGCGGCATAAGCCTGGTGGCCCGTGTCCGCCTGTGGTTCGTGGGTGCCGTACGTCCCGTGCCTCAGGTACTCCCCGTGACCGCGGAACTCTTCGTGACCGTGGTACGCCTCTTGGCCGCCGTACACCGCATGGCCGCCGTACACCGCATGGCCGCCGTACGCCTCGTGGCTGCCGTACGCCTCGTACCCGCCGTACCCCTCGTGGTCGGCCCGCGTCGCGCCGACCGCCCCTGGCTCGGCGACCGCGCCGAAAGCCCCGAAGGCTCCGGGTGCGCCGGGTGTGCCGGGTGCGCCGGGTGTGCCGAACTCCCCGACCGCTCCGGGCGCACCGACCGCTCCTGGTGGGGCGCCCGTGCCGAGCGGGGCCGTCGCGGTGGGCACACCGGCCACGGTGGGGGCGCCGGTGACGCCGATGACGACGGTGGTGGCTTCGGCGCCACCGGTCGGTCCGTACGTCTTGTACGGCTCGTAACGCGAGCTGCTCACGACGACACGCTCCAGGTTCCGGATCGGGCGACCAGAACCTAGCGGAGCGGTCGTCACTCTCCCAAGCAACGCGGCTACGCTGTGTCGCGACACTCGCTCGCCGAGGGCCCGGCCCGACCGGGGAAGAACCCCCAGGACCGTTACGGATCAGTAATCGAACGCGCGCGCGGTGTTGGCGGAGATCGAGGTCGCCAGGGTGTCCTCGTCGATCCCCCGCACCGCGGCCATGGCACGCACCGTGACCGGAATGAGATACGGCGCGTTGGGCCGTCCGCGGTACGGCGCCGGGGTCAGGAAGGGCGCGTCGGTCTCGACGAGGACGAGTTCGAGCGGGGCCACGGCCAGCGCGTCGCGCAGCGGCTGGGCGTTCTTGAAGGTCATGTTGCCGGCGAAGGACATGAAGTAGCCGGCACGGGCGCAGACCGCGGCCATGTCGGCGTCGCCCGAGTAGCAGTGGAAGACGGTCCGCTCCGGGGCGCCCTCCTCCGCGAGGACGCGCAGGACGTCGGCGTGGGCGTCGCGGTCGTGGATGACCAGGGCCTTGCCGTGCCGCTTGGCGATCTCGATGTGGGCGCGGAAGGAGCGCTCCTGCGCCTCCTTGCCCTCGGGCCCGGTGCGGAAGTGGTCGAGGCCGGTCTCGCCGACGCCCTTGACGTGCGGGAGGGCGGCGAGCCGGTCGATCTCCGCGAGCGCGTCGTCCAGCGCCGCGTCGCCGCCCGGCCTCCGGGCACCTTGCCGGGACCAGCCTCCCCCAGCCCCAGGGGGCTGGGAGGTGCCCCCAGGATCGCCGAGCACGATGCGGGGCGCCTCGTTGGGGTGCAGGGCGACGGTGGCGTGGACGGCGTCGTACGTGGCCGCGGTCTCGGCCGCCCAGCGCGAGCCCTTCACGTCGCAGCCGACCTGGACGACCGTCGTCACCCCGACCGACGCGGCCTTGGCGAGGGCGTCCCCGACCGTACCGGACTGCATGTCGAGATGGGTGTGCGAGTCGGCCACGGGAACGCGCAGGGGCTCGGGGAGCGGCGGTGCGGCGTTCTTGCCGGGGTCGGCGGAAGCGGAGGAAGGCATGCCCCGATCCTACGAAGGGGGCACGCCCGGCCTCACCTCGCGGGGAGCCGGGAGGCCGTCCTGTGGGTCCCGCGCACCGGGGTCAGCCCGCCCGGCGGTGCTGGAACGGGTGCAGCAGGTCCGAAAGATGCCAGTGGTGCGGCTCCTTCGGGGTGTCGGAGGCCCCGGCCTGCGTCTCCCCCTCCGGGCCGTCCTCGGGCTGCCGCGGTACCGGACGGCGGTGGTGTTGCGTCATGGAGCGCATGGATTCACGGACGGAGGACACCTGACCGGCGCGCATGATGCGCACCACGTGACTGTCGCAGTTCAGGCAGGTGGGCCGGCTGAGAGGCGACGGCACGACCTCGCCGCTCGCCACGTACATCACGAACTCGGCACCCTCCGAGTCACGGTGGTGCTCGATCGCGTAGGACTGTTCCCAGCCGTGCCCGCAGCGCATGCAGGCGAATGAATACGATTCGTGAACGACGGCCGTCGCCGTGCCGCGATGCCTGGTCTGTTCGGTGACCTGCCCAGCGGCGATACCGCCGGTCCGTCCTGTGGTCTCACTCATGCCAGCTCCTCTTGTCCGCTGGACAAGCACCTCCGTCGACGGAATTCCCCCTGAATTCCATCGATACGCCGGAGGCGAGGGACGGGTACGTCCCTTCGTCCAGTGGACGCTTCTCGCGGCGCGAACGCATCCGGCCTGTCGAGTGTTGGAGTCGTCTTGGCCTTTCCTTGTCGGAACGCTCCTGTTACGCGACCTGATCTTTGCTTTCCACGATAGTCCTTTGCCCTTCTATGGGCCGCTTCGTTCGGCATTCTTTGCCGCTACGACCGCATCGAAGACGTCCCGCTTGGGAATTCCCGCTTCGGCGGCGACGGCGGCGATGGCCTCCTTGCGCCGCTCCCCCGCCTCCTCGCGCACCTGCACCCTGCGCACCAGCTCGGCGGCGTCCAGTTCCTCGGCGCCCTTCTCGGGGGCGCCCTCGACGACGACGGTGATCTCGCCGCGGACACCCTCGGCGGCCCAGGCGGCCAGCTCGCCCAGCGGGCCGCGCTTGATCTCCTCGTACGTCTTGGTCAGTTCGCGGCAGACGGCGGCGCGCCGCTGGGTGCCGAAGACCTCGGCCATGGCGGCGAGGGTGTCGTCGAGCCGGTGGGGCGCCTCGAAGTAGACGAGCGTCCGGCGCTCCTCGGCGACCTCCCCCAGCCGCGACAGACGCTCGCCGGCCTTCCTGGGCAGGAAGCCCTCGAAGCAGAAGCGGTCGACGGGCAGTCCGGACAACGCGAGCGCGGTGAGCACGGCGGACGGTCCTGGTACGGCGGTGACCTTGATGTCCTTCTCGACCGCGGCCGCGACCAGCCGGTAGCCGGGGTCCGACACGGACGGCATGCCGGCGTCGGTCACGAGCAGGACCCGTGCCCCGCCGACGAGCGCCTCGACGAGTTCCGGGGTCCTGGCGGCCTCGTTGCCCTCGAAGTACGACACGATCCGCCCCGTCGGCTGGACCCCGAGGGCCTGGGTGAGCCGTCGCAGCCTGCGGGTGTCCTCCGCTGCGACGACATCGGCCCTGGTCAGTTCCGTGGCGAGCCGTGGCGGCGCGTCGGAGATGTCGCCGATGGGGGTGCCTGCCAACACAAGGATTCCTGTCACGGTTCCATCCTCGCAGGGGTGCGGCCCGGCAAGCTCATCCGACCGGAAGGGGGCATGCACGGGACTCCCACAGACCTGTTCCCTACGATGGCGCGGTGACCAGTACCGCGTCCTCCACGGACACCCGGCAGGGGCAGGGCCAGGCCGCCGACGCTCAGCGGCCGTCGTGGCAGCAGCGGCTGCGCCGATTCGGCTACACGGCGCCGCCCCGAAGTGATGTGCGCGACCGGCTCGTACCGCCGTATGCCAAGCCAGGCCCCGGGATCTGGGCCGCGCTCGGGGTGCGTCAGGAGGTCGCCGACCGTTTCAACCGTTGGTCGGGCTGGGCGGGCCCGCTCCTGGTGACCCTGCTCGCCGGGTTGCTGCGGTTCTGGAACCTGGGCAGCCCGAAGGCGGTGATATTCGACGAGACGTATTACGCGAAGGACGCCTGGGCGCTCTTCCACCGCGGCTACGAGGTCAACTGGGCCAAGGACGCCAACGATCTGATCCTCCAGCAGAACGGGCATGTGCGGATCCCCAGCGACGCCGCCTATGTCGTGCACCCGCCGATCGGCAAGTACGTCATCGGGCTCGGCGAGTGGATGTTCGGCTTCAACCCCTTCGGCTGGCGCTTCATGACGGCGCTGCTCGGCACGCTGTCGGTGCTGCTGCTGTGCCGGATCGGACGCCGGCTGTTCCGTTCGACGTTCCTCGGCTGCCTCGCGGGCACGCTGATGGCGGTGGACGGCCTGCACTTCGTGATGAGCCGCACCTCGCTGCTCGACGGTGTGCTGATGTTCTTCGTCCTGGCGGCCTTCGGCGCGCTGGTCGTCGACCGGGACAAGGCGCGGGCCAGGCTGGCGGCGGCGCTGCCGGCCGACGAGAACGGTCTCGTCCGCCCCGACGCGCACGTCGCCGAGACGACCCGTCTGGGCTGGCGGCCCTGGCGCTGGACGGCGGGCCTGATGCTGGGCCTGGCCATCGGCACCAAGTGGAACGGGCTGTACATCCTCGCCGCGTTCTGTGTGATGGCGGCCCTGTGGGACGCGGCCTCGCGCCGGGTGGCGGGCGCCCGCCACCCCTACACGGCCTCGCTCCGGCACGACACGGGCCTCACGTTCCTGTCGACGGTCCCGGTCGCCCTGGCCGTGTACCTGGTCTCCTGGACCGGCTGGATCCTGTCGCCGGACAACGGCAAGGGCGGCTACTTCCGCAACTGGGCCGTGACGGACGGCAAGGGCGGCAACTGGACCGTCCTCCCGGACTGGCTGCGCAGCCTGTGGCACTACGAGCACGAGGTCTACAAGTTCCACGTCGGGCTGTCGTCGCCGCACACCTACCAGTCCAATCCGTGGAGCTGGCTCGTCCTCGGCCGCCCGGTCTCGTACTTCTACGAGTCCCCGCTGCCCGGCAAGGACGGCTGCCCGGCCGACGCGGGCGGCAAGTGCGCCCGTGAGGTGCTGGCGCTCGGCACACCGCTGCTGTGGTGGGCCGCCTGCTTCGCGATCGCCTACGTGCTGTGGCGCTGGGCCTTCCGCCGCGACTGGCGGGCGGGCGCCATCACCTGCGGCGTCGCGGCCGGCTATCTCCCCTGGTTCATGTACCAGGAGCGCACGATCTTCTTCTTCTACGCCGTCGTGTTCGTGCCGTTCCTGTGTCTCGCCGTCACGATGATGATCGGCGCGATCCTCGGCCCACCCGGGGCCGGAGAACGCCGCCGCGTCGTCGGCGCGGCGGGAGCCGGCGTCCTGGTCCTGCTGATCCTCTGGAACTTCATCTACTTCTGGCCCCTGTACACCGGCACCGCGATCCCGATCGACCAGTGGCGGTCACGGATGTGGCTGGATACGTGGGTTTAGGCCGGACCGACTGGCCGGAACAATCCGAGAGACGCATCCGTGAACGATGTTCATGGATGCGTCTCTCTGGTTTGGGCTAACGATTCGGCGAAGGTCTGCACCAGGAGTCCCGTCCGCACCTACAGTGCGATGTGGGCCAGCCTTTCTGAACGCGTTCAGAAGTTCGGGAAAGGGCTCACGGGGAGGGATTCGCACGATGCGCAAGGGGGCCAGGGCTGCCGTCATAGGCAGCGTGTTCGCGGTGGTGGTGGGCGGCGCCGGGTACGGCGCCTACAACGTGGTGACCTCGATCGACGGAAGCGGCGGAACGGGAGCCGGCGGACCAGCGCCGGTGAAGACCGGGCCGCCGAGCCGCGCCGAGGTCAAGGAGGCCAGCGGCGCGTTCTTCGCGGCCTGGGAGAAGGGCGACGCGGCCAAGGCCGCCGCGTACACGAACTACGCGTCGAGCGCCGAGGGGCTGCTCGCCGGCTACCGCGACGACGCGCATCTGACGGGCGTGCACATCACTCCGGGCGCCGCGTCCGGGGCCAGGGTGCCGTTCTCCGTCAAGGCGACGGTGTCGTACGACGGGAAGAACAAGCCGTTCGCGTACGACTCCGAACTGACCGTCGTCCGCGGGGAGACCACCGGCAAGGCGCTGGTCGACTGGAAGCCCTCCGTCGTCCACCCGGAGCTGAAGGACGGGGACACCCTGGTCACGGGTGAGTCGGCGAGTCCGGCGATCGAGGCCGTGGACCGGAACAACGTTGTCCTGACGAAGGAGAAGTACCCGTCCCTGGGGCCGATCCTGGACGCTCTCCGGGAGAAGTACGGCGACAAGGCGGGCGGCACACCCGGTATCGAGCTGTCGATCCGGCACGCGAGCGAGAGCGGCGGCGACACGACGCTGGTCACGCTCGCCGAGGGACGGGCGGGCAAGGTCCGTACGACACTCAGCGCGAGCGCGCAGGCCGCCGCGGAGAAGGCGGTCACACGGTTCGCGGAGTCCTCCGTGGTGGCGGTGAAGCCCAGCACCGGGGAGGTGCTCGCGGTCGCCAACCATCGCGCGGACGGCTTCGACGCGGCCTTCCTCGGCAAGCTCGCGCCCGGCTCCACGATGAAGATCATCAGCGCGGCGACCCTCATCGACAACGGCATCACGACGGCCAACGGTCCCGCGACCTGCCCGCCCACCGCGACCTGGCAGAGCCAGACCTTCCACAACCTCACGGGCATGGCTCCGCAGTTGAACGCCACGCTCTCGGACAGCTTCGCCCGCTCGTGCAACACCGCCTTCGTGAAGTACGCGGACGACGTGAAGGTCGACTCCCTGACCAACGAGGCCCAGCAGCGCTTCGGGCTCGGGCAGAACAACTGGAAGACCGGCATCGAGTCCTTCGACGGCGCGGTGCCCGCCTCCGGCGGCCCGGACACGGCGGCCAACATGATCGGCCAGGGCCAGGTCCAGATGAGCCCGCTGAACATGGCGTCGGTGACGGCCACCGCGATGACGGGCACCTTCCGGCAGCCGGTGATCGTGCCGCGCGCCCTCGACGGCCGTGAACTGGCCACCGCCAAGGGCCTGTCCGCCGGGACGGTCGCACAGCTGCGCGCGATGATGAACCGCACGGCCGTCAGCGGCACCGCGGCCCAGGTGATGGCGGGACTCGGCGGCAGCATCGGCGCCAAGACCGGCTCCGCCGAGGTCGACGGCCAGGCCAGGTCCAACAGCTGGTTCACCGGATACCGCAACGACATGGCGGCCGCCGCGATGACCCAGGAGGGCGGTCACGGCGGACAGGCGGCGGGCCCGATCGTCGCAGCTGTGCTACGAACGGGCGGCTGACGTCGCTCCGCACAGGACGGGACCCTAGGGTGGTGCCTCTCGTTGAGGAGCGAGGGGCACGGGGGCATCACGGGGCACCAGGGGACGGCGGAGGACACAGGGCTGTGGGCAAGAGAAGGCGCGTCGCCGAGCGACGGAAGACGAAGCGGCCCGCCGTACTCGGCGGGGTGATCGCCGTGGCCGTCGTCGGCGGGGCGCTCGGCGCCTACGGCCTCTACGGCAGCGGGGCCGCGGCCGGCGAGGGGATCACGGCCACCACCCGCAAGGCCGCCAAGACGGGCCCGCTGTCCGCCTCCGAGGTCGCCATGGCGTCCACCGCCTTCCTGAACGCCTGGCAGAGAGGCGAGGTCTCCCGGGCGGCCGCGGCGACCGACGACCCGGCCGCCGCCACGACCACGCTGACCGGCTTCGGCAAGGACGCCCGCATCAGCGGCGTGACCCTGACCGGCGGCAAGCGCTCAGGCGCCGACCTCCCCTTCACCGTCAAGGCCACCGTGACCTACCGGGGCCTGACCAAGCCGCTCGCGTACTCCTCGAAGCTCACCGTCGTACGCCGGGCCAAGGACGGCGTGGCGCTGGTCGGCTGGAAGCCCTCCGTCGTCCACCCCGACCTCCAGGACGGCGACCGGCTGGTGACCGGAGACTCCGGGACCCCGCCCATCACCGCCCTCGACCGCCACGGCGGCAAGCTGACCGCCGCCAAGTACCCCTCCCTGGGCACGGTCCTCGACGGGCTGCGCGAGAAGTTCGGCAAGACGGCCGGCGGCAAGGCGGGCATCGAACTGCGCGTGGTCCGCAAGGCCGCGGCGAAGGGTGCCCAGAAGACCCCCGACAAGACCCTGGTGACACTCAGCGCGGGCACGCCCGGCACCGTGAAGACGACGCTCAGCCCGACCCTCCAGGCTGACGCCGAACGCCTGGTGGCCGCCAAGCCCAAGGCGTCGGTGGTCCTGATGCGCCCCTCGACGGGCGAGATCCTCGCCGTCGCGAACACCGGCCACGGCTTCAACACCGCCTTCCAGGGCTCGCTGGCGCCCGGCTCCACGATGAAGGTCATCACGGCGTCGATGCTCTTCGAGAAGGGCCTCGCCTCGCCCGACAAGCCGCACCCCTGCCCCAAGACGGCCACCTTCGGCGGCTGGAAGTTCCACAACGACAACGACTTCGAGATCAAGAACGGCACGTTCAAGGCGAGCTTCGCGCGGTCCTGCAACACGGCCTTCATCACTCAGGCCAAGAAGCTGAAGGACGACGACCTGACCAATCAGGCCCAGCAGGTCTTCGGCCTGAGCATGAACAACTGGGCCATCGGCGTGCCCTCGACGGACGGCTCGGTGCCGGTGCAGAGCGCCGCCCAGATGGCCGCCTCCCTGATGGGTCAGGGCGGGGTCCGCATGAACCCGCTGAACATGGCGTCCGTCGCCTCCACGGTCCGGTCCGGCACCTTCCACCAGCCGTACCTGGTCGACCCGTCGGTCGATCACCGCAAGCTGGCCACGGCCTCCCGCACCCTGTCCGCGACCACGCTCGCCCAGCTGCGCGAGGTCATGCAGTACACGGCCGCCGCCGGCACCGCGGCCGAGGCCATGGCCGGCCTCGGCCCCGACTTCGGCGCCAAGACCGGCTCCGCGGAGGTCGACAACCAGAAGCAGCCCAACGGCTGGTTCACGGCGTGGAAGGGCGACCTGGCCGGCGCCGGCGTCGTCCAGGAAGGCGGCCACGGCGGCAGCACGGCGGGCCCGATCGTGGCGGCCCTCCTGAAGGCCGGCTCCGGCGGCTGACCGGGGCGGGCGGCGCAGCGGGCTGCCGGTCGCGTGGGGTACACCGACCGGACTGCCGGGCCGGCCGCATGAGGCGTACACCGACCGGGCTCTCGGGGGCCGGTCGCGTGGGACGTACAGCGACGGCTAGCGTGCGTGCATGAACGCCACCGATGAGAACGCCGGCGAGGAGCAGTCCTCCGTCGTGGACGGCCCCCACCCCCTTTTCGCCGAGGCCCTGCGGGAGCTGGGTCTCGACGAGGTGATCGGACGGGTCCGGCGCTTTCCCGAGGCGACCCGCACCACCGCCGAGGCCGCCGCGGCGATCGGCTGCGAGCCGAGCCAGATCTGCACGTCGCTGTTCTTCGCGGCGGACGGGGTGCCGGTGCTGGTGCTGCTGGACGGCTCGGCACACGTCGACATGGAGCTCGTACGGCGGGAGCTGGGCGCCGGGAAGCTCACCCGGGCCGGCGCCCGCCTCGTGCGGGAGTCGACCGGGTACGGTCCCGGCGCCGTACCGCCGTTCGGGCACCGTACGAAGACCCGTGTCCTGGTGGACCGTTCGTTGCTCGGCCACGAGACGGTGTGGACCTCGGCGGGTGCCCCGTTCACCGTCTTCCCGATGGACCCGAAGAGCCTGATCGCGCACGCGGACGGCACGCTGGTGGATGTGCGCGAGCCGACCGCGTGACACCGCTCGTCGCCGCGGCCGGCCCGGCGGCAACCCCGTTGACCGCTGAGTCGACCGCCAAGGGGACGGCTCCCTACCTCGTGGCACTCGCGGGTGCCGCGGTGTAGCGCGGGGGCGACATGGAAATGGAGTCGCCGCAGGCGTCGATCTCTGCGGCTCGGTGGTGCGTCTCCACGACCGGGATGTTCACGCGGTCACGGTCGGGGTTGTGCGGTGCCGAGACCAATGCCTCGTTCTCCGCCACGCAGTAGTCGCCCGCGCCCTTCGCGCCGCGGGGGGCGTAGTGGAGGTCGACCGTCACTCCCGTTCCCCTGCGCAGGGTGAAGGACCCGGGATGTCCGTGTCCGACGCCCTCGAGGCTGTTCGCCTTCCCGTTGTGGACGCTGAAGCCCGGGTAACCGGCGAACAGGCATGTCTCCGGCGCTTTGTTGGCGATGGTCAGTCGCGCGTCGCGCCGGCTGCCGGTCTCCTTCGGGAGCAGGACCAGCGTCCACGTCAAGGAAGCGGTTCGGCACCCGGCCGGATTCCTCCCCGGGGAGGAGGCCCCGGACGGACTCGCGGAGCCGATCGTGGAAGTGGCCCTGTCCGGCTGTGCGGCTGTGCCACAGGCCGTCACGACCAGGCCCACCGTCAGCACTGCCAGTCCGGCGGCAAGACCGGTGGTCGCTCGCATGACTCCCCCAGAGTGTGTGAGTTCGTTCGTTTCGTTTCGCCGAAAGGCCGGCTCGTGAAGCTGCCGGAGTGTCAGGTGCCGGGGTAGACGAGGGTGTTCTCGGTACCGAGCTTCTGACGAGTGGTGTCCGCGTACAGGGTGGTCTCGCCGTCGGACCAGCGGACGATCAGGTCGTCGCTGGAATTGTCGGGGGTGTAGTTGCCCGCCGTCATGACCAGATCGTGCGTCCACAGGTCGTCGGGGTCACGCATGCGGGCCTCGGCACCGAGTCCCGCGGCCGAGGTGGCCACATAGGTGTCGAGTTCGCCGTCCACCCAGCGCACGAGGACGTCCCAGTTCCCGTTGCCGCTGAAGTTTCCGCTGGTCAGCAAGGTCGCGTTCTTCCAGGTGCCGTTCGGTGCCAGGAGACGGTTCTCGGTTCCGAAGGTGCCCGCGCCGACATAGGTGTAGAGGGTCAGTTCGCCGTCGACCCAGCGAACCAGCAGGTCCGTGGCGTACTTACCGTTGTGGAACTGCCCGGCCGAGATCTGGGTCGCGTTCTTCCAGACGGATCCGGAGGGCGCCATCCGGACTTCCTTGCCCATGCCGGCGGAGCTGACATCCGGGTAGAGGGTGACCTCGCCGTCGGACCAGCGCACCATGAGGTCGGACAGATCGGCGCCGGTGAAGTCTCCGCCCGTGATGGTCTCCGCGTGTGTCCAGGTGGAGTTGGGCGCCTTCAGCTGCGTCTCGGCCAGGAATCCGCCCTTGCCGTCACCGGGGTACAGGGTGACCTCGCCGTCGGACCAGACCACGATCATGTCGCCGCGGTGGTTGCCCGTGTAGTCGCCCGAGGCCAGCAGTTTCGCGTGCTTCCACAGGGCCGCTCCACCGGGGAGCTTCGCCTGGATGCCGTGGTAGGGAGGCAGGTTGGACGGAGGATCCTGGTTGGCGACGGCATCGGCGAGGAGGTTGGCCGCGTCGGCTCCGAACGCCGGGGCGTAGCTGATGTAGTCGACGTTCGCGTCATTGCCGCCGCCGTTGTAGCCGCCGAGGTTGCCGATGACATGGCCCGTGCGTGCGTCGTCCTGGTAGTCGGTGATCCACGGACTCCCGGAAACACCGCCGTAGTAGCCGCCGCAGGTCATCGACATCTGGCGGAAACCGGCGAGTTGGGTCGTCGGCACGGTGCACTTGATGGCTCGCCCGTCGCCGTTGTGGTCCTTGCCCGGATAGCCCACGACGGTGACGTTCTTGTTGTCGTAGCCGGACGGCCGGGTGAAGGTCAGCCCGCCGCCCACGGCGTCCTGGAGCCGCTGCCCGCGCTGGTTGGCGGAGACGCGGGCGAACGCGGTGTCCAGGTCGGACCAGGGCTTCTTGGTCGAGCTGTGGGGCTTGTCCGGTATGTAGCGGGGGTCGATGAAGATGTGCTGGATGTGGAAGATCCCGTAGGGCTGCTGGTCGGGTCCCGCTCCCTTGGTGAACTTCGGTACGAAGATGTAGTTGTCGCTGTACCCCACCGCGCAGTGCGCCGCGGTGAGGATCACGTTCCTGGCCGGGGTGTCGATGACACTGCCGGTGCACGACCAGTTGGTGCCGGTCGTGCTGCTGGAGCCGAAGAACGTTCCTACGAGGCGGGTCCCGCCGAACATGGCGCCCTTGGGGACGGCTGCCGCGGCCGTCGTCCCCTGTTTGCCTGCGGAGGACGTCGACCGGAGGGCGTCCAGCGGCCTGGCGTCCGCCATGCGCTGCGCCGTCCAGTACTTGGCGGCCTCCTGGGCTTCCTGCCCCGCGGCCGGCCCTGCGGACGGGGGCGGGACCGCGGGTGGTGCGACGGTCGCGGAGGGGCTTCGCGTCGGCGCGGCCGGCCGGCTCTCCTTCGTCGCGGCCGGCGTGGCGGAGCTCGTCGCGGCGGACGGAAGGGGCGCGGGAGAGCTTGGGGCCGAAGAGGCATGTGGTGACGGCGACGCGGCCCATGCGGAGCCGGTGCCGAGCACGGTCGTACACAGAACGGCTAAGACCGTCAGGTGTCTTCGGTACGAGAACATTTCCAGTCCTTCTGGTCTCACGGGTCGGCGCACGGAAGAAGGCATGCCTCGGAGGAAGGCGCACCCAGGAAGAGGGCACACCACGGAAGAAGGCACACCGACTTCACGCCACGTGATGGACGCGATGGCGGGTTGAACGCGACGGCATGGCGCAGCCCCTCGGCTGCGATCTTCTCCGCGCCCTCGGGGCGGCACCCGTCGCGAAGGCGATATTTCCCTCCGTAGGCTCGGCCGCCCCGCCGTCCGACGCTGGTCAGGCGTCAACGGAACCGGCCGATCGAAGTACAACTTATGTGATCATTCTTGCGAGTGTCCATAGAAATTGATCACATCTGACATGTCGTGCTTCCCACGGTTTCGCCGACGCTTCCCAAGGGTTCGTCGACACGTCCAGGCTCCGGCCGGCAGGGGGCGGGCCGAGCGCCTACGCGGATATCGCGGCGCCGACCGCCCGTATCAGCGCCTGGGCGCGTGCGTCCGCCGTCACGCTCTTGCGGAAGCCGTTGGTGACGTAGCCGAACGCGATACCCGACTCAGGGTCGGCGAAGCCGAGGGCTCCGCCGCGGCCGGGGTGGCCGAAGGAGCCCGGGGAGAGCAGCGGCGAAGCTCCGCCGTGGAGCATGTAGCCGAGGCCGAACCGGGTGTTGACGACCAGGACCCGGTCGGGTCCCGCGGACTGCTGCGTCCGCGCGGCCGACAGCGTCTCCGGCGTGAACAGCCGGACGCCGTCCACCTCCCCGATCAGCGCGGCGTAGAAGCGGGCGAGGCCGTCGGCGGTGGCGATGCCGTTCGAGGCGGGGAGGACGGCGGCGCGGTAGGCGAGGTCGTTCTCGTCGGGCATCGGGGTGATCGCGGCGAAGGCGCGCCGGGTGAGACTGCCCGGGTCGGCGTACGCCTCGGAGACGGCCCGCTTGGGGCGGGTCCTGAGGCCGCCGGGCGTGGACGGTGCCTCGATCTGCGCGACCCGGCCCACCCGGCCGGCCGCCGCCTCCGGAAGCCCGATCCACAGGTCGAGGTCCAGCGGCCCGGCCAGTTCCTCCGCGAGCCACCGGCCGATCGTGCGCCCGGTGACGCGCCGGACCAGCTCGCCGGTCAGCCAGCTGTACGTCTGCGCGTGGTACCCGTGCTCGGCTCCGGGCTCCCATACGGGCGTCTGCGCGGCCACCGCCGCGGCCGCGAGGTCGGGGTCGGCGGCCTCGGCGGGGGTGAGCGGACGGTCCAGGACGGGGACCCCGGCCCGGTGCGCGAGCAGATGCCGTACGCGCGTGTGTTCCTTGCCGTGCGCCTTGTACTCGGGCCAGTAGGCACCGACCGGCGCGTCCAGGTCGAGCTGTCCGCGCTGGGCCAGCAGCAGGAGTACGGCGGCGGCGACACCCTTCGTGGCCGAGCGCACGATCTGCGCGGTGCCGCGCTGCCAGGGTTCCGTGCCGTCGACGTCACGGGTGCCGCCCCACAGGTCGACGACCTTGTGCCCGTCGCGGTACACGGTGACGGCGGCGCCCCGGTCCCCGAGCGCCGCGAAGTTGGCGGCGAACGCCTGCCTGACCGGTTCGAAGCCCTCGGCCACTGTGCCGTTCACGTCCACGCCCGCGCTCCCTGTCGCCTCACCACTGCCAACACTGAGTGCAACACACGTCCGCGGCCTTCGATTCCTAGGCCCTCTAGCCCAGCAGGATCGTGACCTCGATGTTGCCGCGGGTGGCGTTCGAGTACGGGCACACCTCGTGCGCCGCGTCCACGAGCTTGGCCGCCACGTCCTCGTCCAGGACGGGGAGCGAGACGCTCAGGGCGACCGCCAGTCCGTAGCCGTGCTGCTTGTTGGGGCCTATCCCGACCTTGGCTGCGACCGTGGACCCGGAGAGGTCGAGGCCGGCGCGGCGGCCGACCAGCACGAGCGCGTTGTGGAAGCAGGCGCTGAATCCGGCCGCGAACAGCTGCTCCGGGTTCGTGCCGTTCCCGTCGCCGCCCAGCGCCGGGGGCATCGCGACCTTCAGTTCGAGCTGCCCGTCCTGGCTGGTCACATAGCCGCTCCGGCCGCCGTGCGCGGTCGCCTCGGCGACATACATGATCTTCGTAGGACGGGTGTCGACAACGGCGCCGTCGATCACGGCAGGACCTCCCCCGGAGCGGGCAGACAGAAGTGCGCGCACAAGTGCATCGTGCACGAATGCATCGTGCACAAGGTACCGGCCGGTATGCCGTCCGGAAACCCTCGGGGCGGTATCTCAGCGTCCGCGCGCCGCCGCGCCCTGCGCGCGTTCCGTCAGCCGCCACAGTTCCTCGCGCAGACGCGTGACGTCCGCCTCGCTCAGGCCGGTCGCCGTCAGCAGCGCCTGCGGCACCTCCTCCGCGCGCTCCCTGAGCATCTCGCCGCGCCCGGTGAGGGCGACGCGGACCGAGCGTTCGTCGTCCGCCGAGCGCTCACGGCGTACGAGCCCCGCCGACTCCAGCCGTTTGAGCAGCGGCGACATCGTGCCGTAGTCGAGGTGCAGGGCGGCGCCCAGTTCCTTGACGGTGGTCTCGCCGCGCTCCCACAGCACCAGCAGGACGAGGTACTGCGGGTAGGTGAGGCCGAGCTCCTCCAGCAGCGGGCGGTACGCGGCGGTCACGGCCCGCTGGGCGGCGTACAGCGCGAAGCACAGCTGGTCGTCGAGCAGCAGCGACCCGGCCGGCGGCGCGACGTCCTCTTGTTTCGTCACGCCCCCATTGTCACGGAGCGCGGGTCGAATCCGAAGGGCAGCTCCAGCCGATGGCCGCGCATGAGCTCGTCGTCCGAGAGGAGGCCGCCGGTCCCGCCGTCGGCGACGATCACGCCGTCGCTGAGAATCAGGGAGCGGGGGCACAGTTCGAGGGCGTACGGCAGGTCGTGGGTGACCATGAGGACGGTGACGTCCAACGACCGCAGGATGTCGGCGAGTTCACGCCGGGAGGCGGGGTCGAGGTTGGAGGAGGGCTCGTCGAGGACGAGGATCTCCGGCTCCATCGCCAGCACCGTCGCGACGGCGACCCGGCGCCGCTGCCCGAAGGACAGATGGTGCGGCGGACGGTCGGCGAAGGCCTCCATACCGACCCGCTCCAACGCCGTACGGACGCGTTCCTCCAGTTCGGCGCCCTTCATGCCCGCCGCGGCCGGCCCGAAGGCCACGTCCTCGCGCACGGTCGGCATGAACAACTGGTCGTCCGGGTCCTGGAAGACGATGCCGACCCTGCGCCGGATCTCGGCCATGTGCCGCTTGCCGACCGGGAGTCCGGCGACCGTCACCGTTCCGGCGCCGCCGGTCAGGATGCCGTTGAGGTGCAGGACGAGGGTGGTCTTGCCGGCGCCGTTCGGGCCGAGCAGGGCGACACGCTCGCCGCGCCCGATCCGGAAGTCCACGCCGAACAGGGCCTGGTGCCCGTCCGGGTAGGCGAACGCGAGGCCGGAGACCTCCAGCGAGGCCGGGACAGCATCGCTCCCCGCGGCCACCCCCGCAGTCGCCGCAGTCCCCGCAGTCCCCGAGGCGGTCGTCCCGGCACTCGTCGCAGCGCTCGTCCCGGCACCCGTATCGGCCGTCGTCCCGGCACTCGTCTCGGCTGTCGTCCCCGCGGACATCTCCCCGGTCCTCTCCTTCGGTGTCCCGGCAGTACTCGTCACAGCGTCCATCCCAACAGGCATACGGCAAGGGCGGTGAGCGGCAGGGCGAGGGCGTACGACCACTGCGCCCGGGACGCGGTCACCTCGTCGATGACGGGTATGGAACCGGCGTACCCCCGGCTCACCATGGCCAGATGCACGCGCTCCCCGCGTTCGTAGGAGCGGATGAACAGGGCGCCCGCCGATTTCGCGAGCACTCCCCAGTGCCGCACCCCGCTCGCCTCGAAGCCGCGGGACTCCCGCGCGATCCGCATGCGGCGCATCTCGTCCGTGATGACATCGCCGTAGCGGATCATGAAGGAGGCGATCTGCACGAGCAGCGGCGGGAGCTTCAGGCGTTGCAGGCCGAGGAGCAGTTCGCGCAGTTCGGTGGTGGTGGCCAGCAGGACGGAGGCGGCGACGCCGAGGGTGCCCTTGGCGAGGACGTTCCAGGCGCCCCAGAGTCCGTTGACGCTCAGGGACATGCCCAGCACGTCCACCCGCTCGCCCTCCGCCACGAACGGCATCAGCACCGCGAACGCGACGAACGGAATCTCGATCAGGAGCCGTCTCAGCAGGACGCCCGCCGGTACACGGGCCTGGTGGGCGACCACCGCCAGCAGCACGGCGTACAGCGCGAACGCCCACATCGCCTCGCGCGGGGTGGAGACGACCACGACGACGAAGGCGAAGGCGGCGGCGAGCTTGGTGTGCGGCGGGAGGGCGTGCACCGGCGAATGCCCGTGCCGGTACAACCGGTGTGCGTGGCCCGCCCCCACGTCAGACGCCTTCCGGCACGGACGTGGACGTGGGCGAGGTGTCGGCCGTACGGCGTCTGCGGACCGCCCAGAAGACGCCGGTGCCCGCGACGACGGTTACGCCGACGCCGATCACCCCGGCGAGACCGCCGGAGAGGCGGGCGTCGGAGACGTCCTTGACCCCGTACCCGGCGAGCGGCGAGTCCTCGGAGGTGTGCGCCTTGGTCCTCGTGTCGATGCCCTTGTCCTTGGCGACCTTCTCCAGGCCGTCGGGGCTCGCGGAGGCGTAGAAGCTGACGAACCCGGCGAGGCCGAGGGAGGTGACCAGGCCGGTGATCCACACCTTGCGGTGCGAGGAGCGGGCCGCGACGGGGGCGGCCGTGGCGGCGTCGACGAGTTCCCCGTTCACCCGCAGCTTGAGCCGCTGCTGGAGGCCGCGGGCGCCGTACACGAGATCCGGCCGTACGGCGACGACGGCGCCGACGGTGAGCGCCGTGATCACGGCCTCGCCGATGCCGATGAGGACGTGGACGCCGACCATGGCCGTGGCGACCTTGGAGACCGCGACGTCGGTGGTGCCGCCGGCCGTGTAGATGAGGGTGAAGACGACGGCGGCGGCCGGAACGGAGAGCAGGGCGGCCACGAAGGACGCGACGGTGACCGAGCGCCGCCTGCGGGGCAGGACCTTCACCAGACCGCGGAAGACGGCGTACGCGACGATCGTGGTGGTGATCGCCATGTCGGTGATGTTCACGCCGAGCGCGGTCAGGCCGCCGTCCGCGAAGAGGATGCCCTGCATGAGCAGGACGACGGAGACGCAGAGGACGCCTGTGTACGGGCCGACGAGGATCGCGGCCAGGGCCCCGCCGAGCAGATGTCCGCTGGTCCCGGCGGCGACCGGGAAGTTCAGCATCTGCACGGCGAAGATGAAGGCGGCGACCAGACCGGCGAGCGGCGCGGTCCGCTCGTCGAGTTCACGGCGGGCACCTCGCAGGCTCACGGCGAGGGCGCCCGCGGCGAAGACGCCTGCGGCGGCGGAGACCGGGGCATTGATGAATCCGTCAGGAACGTGCACCGTCCGATGATAGTGCCTTGTTGCGAACGACTTGCAAGAGCAAGAAGACGCGAACAGTGGGCGACAGGCGGGCGCACGGAAGCACTTCGGCGGAAGAGGCGGAGGGACTTCACGGCGAGGGGGGCCCGGAGCCCGGACCGTCACCGGCGGCTGTGACCGCTGTCGCACACATGCGGGCGCCATGGCCGGGCAGGCGTTACCCGAGGGGGTCAGGGACGGCCGGAGAGCGGTTTCCGCGAGATGTGCGACATTTGAATGGTGACGGGATTCACATCCTCCACATAGGTGACGCAGTGTAAGGAGTCGGTTTATGCACGCTGTCGAACAGTACGCACGCGCTCATATCGTCACGGACACCGCCGACTCCGCCGACGACGAACACCGCGCCGTCCCGGTGGCCCTCCGGTACGACCCGGAGGAGGACCCCCGCCAGGTGTGCATCACGCTGCCCGGCCCCCATGAATGGACCTTCGACCGCGAACTGCTGGAGCGGGGCCTGCGCGTCCCCGTGAACAGCGGCGACATACGCATCTGGCCGTGCGGCCGCGTCCAGGCCGTCCTGGAGTTCCACTCGACGCAAGGAGTGGCGGTCGTGCAGCTCGACACGAAGGCGCTGATGCGCTTCCTCCGTCGTACGTACATGGCCGCCACCCCTGTGGCTCACTGAACCAAGCCGAAGACCGGCTGAGGACCGGGCGCGGACCGGCCGAAGACCGGACGCGGACCGACGGAAGACCGGATGCGGACCGGCGGAAGATTCCGCGCCGATCCGCATCCGCTCGAACTCCGCTCAGACGCGGATCAGACGCCGACCAGTTTCCGGTCGTGGTCCCCTTCGCGCGACTTCTCGTCGAGCGCGCGCAGCCCCTCGCCCTCGACATCGACGTTCGGCAGTACGCGGTCCAGCCACTTCGGCAGCCACCAGGCCCGCTTGCCGAGCAGCGCGAGCACCGCCGGGACGAGTGCCATCCGTACGACGAACGCGTCGAAGAAGACGGCGATGGCGAGACCGAAGCCGATCATCTTGATCATCGATTCGCTGGAGCCGATGAACCCGGAGAACACGGCGATCATGATGACCGCGGCCGCCGTGACGACCCGCGCGCCGTGCTTGAACCCGGTCACGATCGCCTGGCCGGGCTTCTCGCCGTGGACGTACGCCTCCCGCATGCGCGTCACGAGGAAGACCTCGTAGTCCATGGCCAGACCGAAGACGACGCCCACCATGAAGATCGGCATCATCGACATGATCGGGCCGGTCTGCTCGACGCCCATCAGTCCGGACAGCCAGCCCCACTGGAACACCGCGACGACCGCGCCGAGGGCCGCCATCACGCTGAGCAGGAAGCCGAGCGCCGCCTTCAGCGGGACGAGGATCGAGCGGAACACCACGATCAGCAGCAGGAACGCGAGGCCGACCACGAGCGCGAGATACGGGATCAGCGCGTCGTTGAGCTTCTGCGAGAAGTCGATGTTCATGGCCGTGGAGCCGGTGACGAGCACCGTCGCGTCCGTGTCGGCCTTGATGCCGGCGCCCGCGCCACGGATCGTGTGGACGAGGTTCTCGGTCGTCACGGAGGACGGCTTGGAGTCGGCGATCACCGTGATCATCGCGGTGTCACCGGCCTTGTTGGGGGCCGCCGGGCTCACGCTCACGACACCCTTGAGGTCCTTGATCTCGTCGTGCACCTTGCTGAACGCCGCCTTGGGAGCGTCGCTCGCCTTCGCGTCGACGACAACCATCAGCGGGCCGTTGAAGCCGGGCCCGAAGCCGTCGGAGAGCAGGTCGTAGGCACGGCGCTGGGTGGTGGACGTCGGCTGCGAGCCGTCGTCGGGCAGGCCCAGCTGGAGCGAGGCCGCCGGGACCGCCGCCGCGCCGAGGCCGACCACGCCGAGCAGCAGCACGGCGAGCGGGCGGCGGACGACGAAACTCGCCCAGCGGGTGCCCATGTTGGGCTTGCCCGCCTTCTTGGCGGCGCGGCCACCGCCGAAGAGCCTGCTCTTCCGGCCGGCTGGAAGGACCCTGCGGCCCGCGTATCCGAGCAGCGCGGGGATCAGCGTCAGCGCGATGAGGACGGCGATGGCGACCGTGCCCGCGGCGGCGACACCCATCTTCGTCAGCATCGGGATGTTGACGACCGACAGCCCGACCAGCGCGATCACCACGGTCAGCCCCGCGAAGACCACGGCCGAGCCCGCCGTGCCGACGGCCCGTCCGGCCGCCTCCTCGCGTTCTCGGCCCTCGGCCAGCTCGGCCCGGTAGCGGGAGACGATGAACAGGGCGTAGTCGATGCCGACCGCGAGGCCGATCATCATCGCGAGGGTGGAGGTGGTGGAGCCGAGGTCGAGCGCGCTGGCGAGGGCGGTGATCGTCGAGACGCCGATGCCGACGCCGATCAGCGCGGTCAGCAGCGGCAGTCCGGCCGAGATCAGGGAACCGAAGGTGATGACGAGGACGACCGCGGCTATCGCGATACCGATGATCTCGCTGGATCCGGTCTCGGGCGTCGCCTGGAGCGCGTCACCGCCGACCTCGACGGTCAGTCCCGAGTGCCGCGCGTCCTGCGCGGCCGCCTTCAGGGCGTCCTTCGAGGCGTCCTTCAGCTCCATGCCGGAAACCTTGTACTTCACCGAGGCATAGGCGGTCGAACCGTCCTTGCTCACGGCGTGCGCCTTGAACGGATCGGTGACGGAGGTGACCTCGGAACCGGTGCCGAGCACCTTGACGGCCTGCTCGACCGTCGCCTTGTTGTCCTTGTCCGCCATCTTCTCGCCGGTGGGCGCCTTGAAGACGACCCGTGCGGTCGCCCCGTCGGCGCTCATTCCGGGGAAGCGGCTCTCCAGCAGGTCGAAGGCCTTCTGCGCCTCGGTGCCGGGGATCGAGAAGGAGGACGATCCCGCCACGGGCGCGGAGGCGGCGCCGACACCGGCGAGGGTCAGGAGCGCCACCCATATCAGGGCGGCGAAATGCCGTCGCCGGAAGGCGAGTCGGCCGAGTTTGTAGAGGAACGTGGCCACGAGGGCGTACTCCCGGTCAGGTCGTGGAAGGGCAGGGGCTGGTGTGACCACCCGAGTGGGGGCAGGGGTGATCAGCCCGACGACGTGAGCGGCGCGTCAGGTGCGAATACGGAGATCCGCGCGTCGGGTGCGACTACGGAGATCCGTCGGGGTGGAGCAGGGGTAGGAGTGGGACGTCAGGCGCCGAGCGCGGGGAGGACCACGGCGTCGACATACGAATGCAGGAAGGCCTGCGTCGGCGGGAGTTCGTCGATCATGGTGCGGGCGGCGAAGGCGCCGATGAGCATGTGCATCACGTACTCGATCGCCGGGTTGTCCGCACGGATCTCACCTCGGTCGACACCGCGCTGGAGCACCCGGCGCAGTTCTTCGAGCTCGGGCTCGATCAGCCATTCGCGGAACGCCTTCAGCAGATCCGGATTCCCGTGTGCCGCCATGGCCAGGCCCCGCATCAGCGCGGAGTCCTGCTCCATCTGGCAGTCGTCCTGGCGCAGGGCCAGTGCGTGGAAGTCGCCCCGCAGGCTCCCGGTGTCCATGTCGGAGAACTTCAGCGGCTTCTGGTGCCGCAGCGCTTTCACGACGAGCTCGGCCTTGCCGCCCCACTGGCGGTAGAGGGTGGCCTTGCTGGAACGGGTTCGGGCCGCGACGGCGTCCATCGTGAGGGCGTCGTAGCCGACCTCCCGAAGCAGGCCGAGCACGGCCGTGTAGAGCTCGGCCTCACGCTCGGGTGTGATCCGACTGCGTCGCACCGTTGCGGCTTCAGCCATCCCACTCACCTCTCCCGCTTCGAACGACACGGATTCGTATGTCCTGAAGATACCCCGCGACACCAGCGAAACGAAACCGTTTCGTACGTGTGCTGGGTCACGCCGAGTGGGGTGGGGCGAGGTCGGGTGGGGCCGGGGTCACGAGTCGTGGGGCCTGGGTCCCGAGTGGGGCGAGGTTCGGGTGCGGCCGAGGGTCCCGGGTCGGGTGGGCCGGGGTCCCGGGTGGGGCGCGTACGTTCCTGAGCGCGCCCCACACGCACCTCCCGTATCCCCGCCCGCGCCCGTGTCCCACAACGCGCCCCCGGTTCCACGAGTTGCCGGGGTCACTCCAGCGGAAAAGCATGGGGAGGTGAGCCACGAGTACGAGAACGCGACGACCGACGAGAACTCCCCGGGCTATCTGCGCTTCCCGCATCTGAGCGGCGACCGGCTGTGCTTCGTCACCGAGGACGACCTGTGGCTGGCCCCGCTCGACGGCCGCGGACGCGCCTGGCGGCTCACCGTCGACCGGACCAAGGCCGGCCACCCCCGCTTCTCCCCCGACGGCCGGCAGATCGCGTACACGAGCTGGCGGAGCCTCGTCCCGGAGATCCATCTGACGCCGGTGGACGGCGGACCGGGCCGCAGGCTCACCTACTGGGGCAGCGCCGACACCCAGGTGTGCGGCTGGTCCCCCGAGGGCGACATCCTCGCGGTCGCCTCGCACGGCCAGCCGTTCTCCTATTTCACCTGGGCCTACTCCGTCCCCACCGACGGCGACCCCGGCCGCAAACAGCCCTGGGGCCCGGTCTCGGACATCGGCGTCGCCGACGTCGACGGCGAGCGGAAGACCCTGCTGCTCACGGGCACCCCACCGCACGAACCGGCCGCCTGGAAGCGCTACCGGGGCGGAGCCATGGGCCGCATCTGGCTGCACGGCCGGCAACTGGTCGCCGAGCTCGGCGGTCATCTCGCCTGCCCGATGTTCGCCGGCGGCCGGATCGCCTTCCTCTCCGACCACGAGGGCATCGGGAACCTCTACTCGTGTTCGTACGACGGCTCCGACCTGCGCCGTCACACCGACCACGACGCCTTCTACGCCCGGCACGCCTCCTCGGACGGCACCCGGGTCGTCTACCAGTGCGCGGGCGACCTGTGGATCGTCGACAACCTGTCCCCCGAGTCGGTCCCCCGCCGCCTCGGCGTCGAGCTGGGCGGTCCGCGCGCGGGACGGCGTACGTACCCGGTGCCGGCCGCCCAGCACGTGGACAGCATCTCCGTGGACGAGACGGGCCGGGCCGGCGCCGTCGTCGTACGCGGCAGCCTGTACTGGCTCACCCATCGCGACGGCCCCGCCCGCACCATCGCGGACACCCCGGGCGTACGGGTCCGGCTTCCGGAGATGCTCGGCTCGGGCGGCCAGATCGCCTACGTCACCGACGCTGACGGCGAGGACGCCGTCGAGATCGCCTACCTGCCGCGCGCGACCGGCGCCCGCGAGCCGCGCCGACTCGCCTCCGGGCGGCTCGGCCGCGTACAGGAACTGGTGGCGGATCCACAGGGCGAACGTCTCGCCATCGCCTCCAACGACGGACGGCTGCTGCTGCTCGACGCCACGGAGGAGCCGGGCGAGGCGGCCGAGCTCGAACTCGCCGGACTCGACGAGCCGGGCGGGCCCGAGGAGTCCGAGGAGTCCGAGGAGTCCGACGACGTCGACGGGGATGCCGAGTCCGGCGGTACCTCGCAGTCCGAGCCCGGATCCGGGAATGGGGACGGGGACGCCGACGGAGACGGGAATGGGGACGGGGGCGAGGGCGGGAACGGCACGGAGGCGGAGGCCGCCGACGCCGCGCGGACGGAGCCGGGCGAGGTCACCGAGCTCATCCAGTCCATCAACGGCCCGGTGACGGACCTCGCCTTCTCCCCCGACGGCGCCTGGCTGACGTGGTCGCACCCCGGGATCGGGCGCTCCCTGCGGCAGATCAAGATGGCGCGCATAAAGGACCGGCTGATCGTCGACGTCACCAACGGCCGCTTCGAGGACGAGAATCCGGTGTTCACCCGGGACGGCCGCTATCTCGCCTTCCTCTCCTGGCGCGGCTTCGACCCGGTGTACGACGTGCACACCGGGGACCTGTCCTTCCCCCTCGGCTGCCGCCCCTACCTCGTCCCGCTGTCCTCCGCCACCCCCTCCCCGTTCGCGCTGAACCCGGACGGGCGGCCCGCGGCCGGTGGCCTCGACCCGGTCGAGGAGGGGCCCGGCGACGGCAGTACGACGACCGTCGAACTCGAAGGCCTGGAGAGCCGGGTGACGCCCTTCCCGGTCACCGCCTCCAAGTACTCGGCGCTGCGCCCGGTCTCGGGCGGCGGCCTGGTCTGGCTGCGCTGGCCGATCTCCGGCGCGCTCGGCGAGACGTTCGCCAACCCGGACGACACGACCGGCCGTCCGACCCTGGAGTTCTTCAACATCACCAAGGCGAAGAAGTCCGAACTCGTCGACCACCTGGACTGGTTCGCCGTGAGCGGCGACGGTTCCCGGCTGGTCGTCGTCGACGAGGGCGACCTGCGTGCCGTGCCGTCCACCGAGTCCGGCGACAGCGACTCCACCGTCTGGATCGACCTGCGCCGCATCCTGCACGAGGTGGACCCGCCCGCCGAATGGCACCAGGCGTACGCGGAGGCCGGACGCATCATCCGCGCCTACTACTGGGACCCGGACATGTGCGGCATCGACTGGGCCGCGATCCTGGATCAGTACCGCCCCCTGGTCGAACGGGTCTCCTCCCCCGACGAGTTCGCTGACCTGCTGCGCGAGCTACTCGGCGAACTGGGCACCTCCCACGCGTACGTGAGCCCGGCCCGCCGCAACGAGGGCCCGCCCCACTACCAGCGCTGGCAGGGCCTGCTCGGCGCCAACCTCGTATGCCGTGACGGCTGTTGGACGCTCAAGCGGATCCTTCCCGGCGACTCGTCCGACTCCAAGGCGCGCTCACCGCTCGCCGGCACCGGCATCCGCGAGGGCGCGGTCCTGACCCATGTCGACGGGCGCCCGGTGGACCCGGTCACCGGCCCCTATCCGCTGCTCGCGGGCGCGGGCGGCACGACGGTGGAGCTGACCTTCACCCCGGCCGGGGGCGAGGGCCGCTCGCGCCGGGTGGCCGTGGTCCCGCTGATCGACGAACGCCCGCTGCGCTACCAGGACTGGGTGGCCAAACGCCGCCAGGTAGTACGGGAGTTGAGCGGCGGACACTGCGGCTATCTACACATCCCGGACATGGGCGGCTCCGGCTGGGCCCAGTTCAACCGCGACCTGCGGATGGAGGTGTCGCGCCCCGCCCTCATCGTCGACGTGCGGGGCAACGCGGGCGGCCACATCAGCGAACTGGTCGTCGAGAAGCTGACCCGCACGATCCTGGGCTGGGATCTCACCCGCGACGCCCAGCCGGTGTCGTACGCCTCCAACGCCCCGCGCGGTCCCGTGGTGGCGCTGGCCGACGAGGCGACGTCGTCCGACGGCGACATGATCACCGCCGCCTTCAAACTGCTCGAACTGGGCCCGGTCGTGGGGCAGCGCACCTGGGGCGGTGTCGTCGGCATGACCGGCCGCCACCGCCTCGGCGACGGCACGGTCATCACCGTGCCCATGAACGCCGCCTGGTTCGACGCGTACGGCTGGTCCGTCGAGAACCACGGCGTCACCCCGGACCTGGAGATCCTGCGCACCCCGCTCGACTGGGCGGAGGGCCGCCACGCCCAGCTGGACGACGCCGTCCAGCTCTCCCTCGATCTGCTCCGCACCCGCCCCGCCGCCTCCCCGCCGGACCACTCGGACGTGCCCGACAGAAGAAGGCCGAAGCTCCCCCCGAGAGCGAACTGACCCCCGCCGGACACGAACACGACGACACGGGCACGACGACACGGGCACGACGGCGCGGACACGACGGCGCGGACACGGACGCGGACACAGACACGGACCCAGGCACAGGCGCAGCACCAGGCACAGGCAGCACCAACAGGACGCGGACACAAGGATGGGGCGCCCTCCATGAAGAGGGCGCCCCATTCATGCCGAGCAGGTGCGTCGATCAGGCGTCGTAGTCCTGGTCGAAGCGGTCCTGGGCCTCCCGCTGAGCACGCTCCGGGTCCGGCATCTCGCTGTCGCGGCCGGCCGGGGCACGACGGGACGTCTCGTCCTGACGGCCGGCCGGGGCGCGACGGGGCGCCTGGTCCTGGCGGCCGGCCGGGGCGTGGCGGGGTGCCTCGTCCTGGCGGCCCTCGGGACGCGTCTTCTTCTTGCCCTGCTGCTGCTTCATCCGCTCGGCCTTGTCCTTGAACTGGTCCTGCATGCTCATGGGATTCACTCCTGTTGCGGTGAGGGATTCGGCCCTCGACCTCCCTTACGAACAAGGGAGGTTGTCCGGGCCTCGACCAGACTGACACGCAGGAACAGAGCACGCATTTCGGTCAGTCACTCACCGTGAGACACGCCGGTGGGACGGGTCGGGGAGCACCCTCGGAACAGCCCGGGGCACCTCCCGCCACCTCCCGCCGCCTCATGGAGCCGCCGGCTTCCGCTCCTGCTCGTCGGCCGCCCCGCCGGCCCCGACCAGCCCCGTCCGCACACCGCCGAGACGCGGTTCGAACCGCCGCATCTCGCGCTGCCCGACCGACCCGATGACGCCCGGCAGATACCCCCGGATCCCCTGCATCCCGCGCAGCCACCACTGCGCGTACACATGGCTGGAGCGGCGCTCGATCCCGGCCACGATCCGGTCGACGGCCGGCCCCAGCGGATACGTCTTGTTGGACGGCCACGGCAGCCGCTGCCGCAACTCCCGCATCACATCGTCCTGATCGGCGCCCCGCACCATGTCGGTGTCGGTCCAGGACAGATAGCCGACGCCGACGCGAACGCCCCGGTGGCCGACCTCCGCGCGCAGACAGTGCGCGTACGCCTCCACACCGGACTTGGAGGCGCAGTACGCCGACATCATGGGGGCCGGGGTTATCGCGGCCAGCGACGCGATCTGGAGCAGATAGCCACGGCTCTCCGTCAGCGCGGGCAGGAACGCCCGCGCGGTGACCGCCGATCCGATCAGGTTCACCTCGATCACCCGCCGCCAGGCGACCGGGTCGGAGTCCATGAAGGGCCCGCCGCTCGCGACACCGGCGTTCGCGACGACGATGTCCACCTTGCCGAACCGCTCCTTGACCTCCTCGGCCACGCGCGCCATCGCCTCGTGGTCGGTGACGTCGGCGTACCAGTGGTCGCTCTCGCCGCGCAGCCGCTCCGAGACCCGCTTCAGCTCGTCGGCCTCCAGCCCGACCAGCGCGACCTTCGCCCCGCGCGCGGAGAGCTTGCGCGCGAGGAGCTCGCCGACACCGCGTGCGGCCCCCGTGACGACGGCGACCTGCCCTTCCAGGCTCACCCTGCTCATGCGCCCTCCTTGATCTCTGCGATCTCTGCGATCTCTGCGACAACTGCGGTATTAGCGCCCTCTTCCGCGGTCCCTACGAGGATCTCGGCGCCGTCCGCGGGGTTCCGCGCCCCGGCGGAGCCCGCGTATTCGCGGACGAGTTCCCGGATCCGGGCGGTCACCAGGTCCGGCGCCTCCACCGGAGTCATGTGCCCGAGCCCCGGCAACTCGACACTGCCGACACAGTTCGGCAGCGTCGCCACGAGGGCGCGCGCGTGCACGACCGGGGTCAGCCGGTCCACGCCGCCCGCGATCACCGCCGTCGGCACCTTCAACTCCCTTACACCCGCTTCGAGATCGAGTGTGGCGAGCACGGCCGACCAGGCGTGGCGCACGGCACGCGGACAGGCGTGCACGATCCGGGCGCACGCCTCCACCATGGCGGGGGACGAACCGGGGCCCATGGTCGCGTACTTGAGGATCCGCCGGGCGACGGGCGTGACGGGCCCGAGCGGCGCCCGCGAGCCGAGCACGGCGCCGGTGAGACGCGTCCTGAGCCGTCCGGCGCGCCAGGGCAGCACCCGCGCCTCCTCGACCAGGCGCGTGCTGCCCGTGCTGCACAGCAGAGCCGCCGCCGCGTGCTCCTGGAACCGTGGCCGCGCCGAGGCCGCCATCAGCGTCATACCGCCCATGGAGTGGCCCGCGAGCACGGCCTTCTCGCCCGGCGCGAGGGTGGCCGCGAGCACCGCCTCCAGGTCGTCGGCGAGCGCCTCGGTGCTGTACGCGTCGCTCGCGGGACTGCGTCCGTGCCCGCGCTGGTCGTACGCGATGACCCGGTGGTCGGCGGCGAGGTCCCGGATCTGGGCCGCCCAGAAGGCGGTCGAGCAGGTCCAGCCGTGCGCGAGGACGACGGGGGGCGCGTCCTCGGGACCGTGCACCTCGACGTGCAGTCGCGCGCCGTCCGCGGAGTGCGCGATCAGTTCCCGCGCCGGCACGGGAGGCGCGTACGCCTCGTGTGCCTCGTACGTCAGTCGGCTCACGCCTCTGCCTCCACCTTCTTCTTGCGGGTGCTCCTCGTACGCGGCTCAGGCTCGGCTCCCGGCGCTTCTCCGGGTGCGGGTTCCGTCGCGCGCAGCACGTCGTACTCCGCCAGGTCGACGTGGCGCGTCGCGCTCCGGAACTCGGTCGTCGTGCCGGGCCACACGGTCGTGTTCACACCGTTGGCGTCCAGGTACCAGCTGGTGCAGCCACCGGTGTTCCACACCGTGCGCTTCATGCGTTCCTGGACCCGGTGGTTCCAGGCGTCCACGGCGCCGGCGCGGGCGTCGAGCGCCACGCGTCTCCCGAGAACGTCCAGCTGCCGTACGAAGTCCGCCATGTAGTTCAGCTGGGACTCGATCATCAGGATCATCGAGGAGTTCCCGAGGCCGGTGTTCGGCCCGATGATCGTCATCCAGTTGGGGAAGCCGGCCGCCGTGGCACCGCGCAGCGACTTCATGCCGGTCTCCCACGCCTGCGCGAGCGTCCTGCCGTCCGCGCCGACGACCCGGTCGGCGATCGGCATGTCGGTGACATGGAAGCCGGTGCCGAACACGATCGCGTCGGCTTCGGTCCTCGTGCCGTCGGCGGCGATCAGCGTGGAGCCCTCGATCCCGGCGAGCCCGGAGGCCACCACGTCCACGTTCGGCCGGGTGAGCGCCGGGTAGTAGGCGTTCGACAGCAGGATCCGCTTGCAGCCGATCCGGTAGTCGGGCGTCAGCTTCCCGCGCAGTTCCGGGTCCTTGACGGCGCGCGCGATGTTCCGCTTGGCCAGCCGCTCGACCAGGCCGAGCTCGTTCGGCCGCTTGGTGAACGCCTGTACCTGGAGTTCCCGTATGCCCCAGAGCAGTCCCCGCCTGGCCTGGGCCGTGAAGGGCAGCCGCCGGTGCAGCCAGCGTTCGGCACCGGTGACGGCGCGGTCGACCCGGGGCATCACCCACGGCGGGGTCCGCTGGAAGAGGGTCAGCCGGGCGACGTCCGGCTGGATCGCGGGCACGATCTGGATGGCGGAGGCTCCGGTGCCGATCATGGCGACGCGCTTGCCGCGGAGATCATAGTCGTGGTCCCAGCGGGCCGAGTGGAACACCTTGCCGGGGAAGGTGTCGATCCCCGGGATCGAGGGGATCTTGGGGTCGGAGAGCGGCCCGGTCGCGGACACCACGACGTCCGCGGTCAGGAACCCGGAACTCGTCTCGATGCGCCAGTGGAGCCTGCCCGTGTCCCAGGTCATCATCTTGACCTCGGAGTCGAACCGCAGATGAGGACGCAGCCCGAAGACGTCCGCCACGTGCTCCAGGTACGCGCGGATGTGCTCCTGCCCGGAGAAGGTGCGGGGCCATTCGGGGTTGGGCGCGAACGAGAACGAGTACAGGTGCGAGGGGACGTCGCAGGCGCACCCGGGATAACTGTTGTCGCGCCAGGTGCCGCCGACGCCTGCGGCCCGTTCCAGGACCACGAAGTCGGTGATCCCCTCGCGTCGAAGCCGTACGGCGGCGCCCAGCCCGCCGAACCCGGATCCGATCACCGCCACCCGTACATGCTCGTGCTCGGTCATCCCGACGCCTCCCTGGCCCGCCCGATCCCGCCAGTGAACACTGGCACAATCGGGAGGGTAGAGCAGCTTCGTACTCATGGGTAGGGGTCGCGACCGGGAAAGTTACCGGGGGTACGACGTAGGGTGCGGACGTGGCCGAGGGATCAGGAAAGCGCGGCGCGGAGACGCGAGCAGGGGGCACGGCGACGCGGAGGTCCGGCAGGCGCCGGCCGGACGCGCCGGCGGGCACGGCCTCGGAGCCGGACCCCACACCACCCACCGGCACCGCCGGCCCCAAGTCCCCCACGGGCACCACCCTCCCCACACCACCCACCGGCAATGTCCGCCCCAAGGCGCCCACCGGCACCACCCGCTCCGCCCCGGACACCGGCCACCGCGAGTACCGCATGGAGGAACTGGCCGAGGAGGCCGGCATCACCGTGCGCACCCTGCGCTTCTACCGGGAGCGCAAGCTCATACCGCCGCCCCGCCGCGAGGGCCGCATCGCCTGGTACGACGACACCCACCTGGCCCGGCTGCGCACGATCTCGGCGCTGCTGGAACGCGGCCACACCCTGAACGGCATCGCGGAACTCGCCGAGGCCTTCGACCACGGCCGCGACGTCGGCGAACTGCTCGGCCTCGGCGAGCCCACCGAGGAGACCCCGGTCCGCCTCTCCCCCGAGGAACTGGCCGACGTCTTCGCGGGCCAGGCGACCGGCGAGAACCTCGCCGCGGCGCTCGACCTCGGTTATCTCGGCACGGACGGCGGCGAGATCGTGCACGTCAGCCGCCGTCTGCTCGACGTGTCGGCCGCCCTGGTCCGCGAGGGCATCCCGCTCGCGGACGTCCTGACGGCGGCCCGCCGCGTACGCGAGCACACGGAGGCCCTGGCCGAACTCTTCACCACCCTGGTCCTCACCGAGGACCGCACCCCCGAGGACCTCCAGCGCCTGCGCCCCCTGGCGAAGAGCGTGGTGGAGGCGGAACTGTCGATGGCGATGGACCGGCGGCTGCGGGATCACCGGGAACCTCGGGAGGAGCGGGACCCACGGGATCACCGGGAGGAGCGGGGGCGCCCCGCACCAGGGGCGTGACGAAGTCCGCTCAGAGCTCGTAGACCACCGTGACGGGCGCGTGGTCGGACCACCGCTCCTCGTGGGTCGCCGCGCGCTCCACGAACCCCTTGACCGCCTTGCCCGCGAGCCCGGGCGTGGCGACCTGAAGGTCGATCCTCCAACCTGAGTTGTTCTCGAAGGCCCGCCCCCGGTACGACCACCACGTGTACGGTCCCTCGGTGTCCGGGTGCAGGGCGCGCACGACGTCGGTGTATCCGCCGTCGTCCGGGTCGAGGACGCGGCCGAGCCACTCCCGTTCCTCGGGCAGGAAGCCGGAGTTCTTCTTGTTGGCGCGCCAGTTCTTGAGGTCGGCCTCCTGGTGGGCGATGTTCCAGTCGCCGCAGACGACGACCTCGCGCCCGTCGGCGGCGGCCCGCTCCCTCAGCCCCTTCAGATAGGTGAGGAACTCGCCCATGAACCGGACCTTCTCGTCCTGGCGCACGGTGCCGACCTCGCCCGAGGGCAGATAGAGGCTCGCGACGGTGACACCGGGCAGGTCCGCCTCGACGTAGCGCCCGGTGGAGTCGAACTCCTCGGACCCGAAGCCGATCCGAACACGGTCGGGCTCGCGGCGTGTGTAAAGGGACACACCCGCGCGGCCCTTGGCGGCGGCGGGGGCGTGGACGACGTGCCATCCGCCGGGCGCGCGCACCTCCTCGGGGAGCTGCCCGGGCTCAGCCCGTACCTCCTGGAGGCACAGCACGTCAGCGGAGGTCTCGGCGAGCCACTCCACGAAACCCTTCTTCGCGGCGGCCCGGAGCCCGTTCACATTCACAGAGGTCACAGTCAGCACCCGGGCACGATACTTAATCCGTACGGCCGCACAGAACTCGATCTCCGTCGGCGCGGCCGGACACGGGCATTTCCCGCCCACCCTTTCAGCTATCGCATAGATGTACGGTAATACGCATGCATTTCCGTCCGGTCACCTTCGACCACCCCGACGCCGTGAAGCTCAACGACCAGGTTCAGGCCGAATACGCCGTGCGCTACGGCGACGGCGGCGACGCCACGCATCTCGACGCGCGGATGTTCGTCCCGCCGCTCGGCCTCTATCTGATCGCGTACGACGAGGGTGACCGCCCGGTGGCCACCGGCGGCTGGCGCACCCAGGACGAGAACGACGAGGGCTACTCGGACGGAGACGCCGAGCTCAAGCGCATGTACGTGACCCCCGAAGCCCGCGGTCTCGGCCTCGCCCGGCGCATCCTGGCCGCGCTTGAAGAGGACGCCCGCACGGCCGGCCGCGCCCGCATGGTCCTGGAGACGGGCGCCAAGCAGCCCGAGGCGGTCGCCCTCTACGCGTCGAGCGGCTATGAGCCGTGCACCAAATTCGGCTACTACCGCTTTCACGAACTGAGCCTCTGCTACGCCAAAGCCCTCTAGTCATCGGGGCGGTGTTCATCCGGCACCGCCCCGACGACCGAGCGCCTGGAGGCCGACCAGATGTCCACGACCCGACCTTTCCCGTACGTCCGGCCGGGAGCGACAGCGGCGGTGGCGGGGCCGGCCGCCGCGCTGGCCCTGACCCTGGCCCTGACCGGCTGCACCGCCGACCGGAACAACTCCGCCGCGCCCGCCACGGCGTCCTCGCGGGCTTCGTCGCCGGCGTCCTCGTCGAAGGCGTCGCCGGCCTCCGACCGTACTCAGTACCTGCCCGGCGAGTCCGTCACCAAGGCTCCGGACCTGCCCGACGGAAAGGTCGTCGCCCGGACCGCGAACGCCCACGGCAACGCGGAGATCGACGTTCCCGGCGGAATCGGCCCCGGATCCCTGTCGATCGCCGTGAACTGCGAGGGCCGGGGAACGCTGAACGTCTCGGTGGACCCCACCGGGTTGAGCTTCCCGCTCACCTGCGCCGCCGGAAAGGTCAGCGGCATCCTCAACCGCCTGGACCGGCGCCACGCCGACAGCCACGCCCACGCGACGGTGACCGTGACGGCCTCCACGGGCATCCGCTGGTCCCTCACCGTCGGGCGGTGACCGAAGGCCCGGGGCCACCGGCGGGAGTTGCCGTCATCGGCTCCGGACATGGCAAGAGGCCCGCTCCCACTGGTGGGAACGGGCCTCTTGGCTGCGGTGGACCTGTGGGGATTTGAACCCCAGACCCCCTCGATGCGAACGAGGTGCGCTACCAGACTGCGCCACAGGCCCTTGCAACGAGTGAAACTCTAGCATCCCGATCGAGGTGCTCGGTAATCCGTTCCTGCCTGGTCAGCCGGGCAGCAGCGAGCACCCGTCGCCCCACCCGTCACTCGTTGGCGGCACGCGGACGTTCGCCGTCCTCGTACTGATCGAACAGGGGTGTCCGGCCGCGCTCACGGGCCCGGCGCGCGGACGCCGCCCGCCGGGCGTCGCTGCGACTGTCGTCCGCCGCCTCGTCGCCGTCGAGCCCCTCGGAGAGGTCCTCGTCGACGGCCGGCTCCATCTCGGGCGCGCTCGGTTCGGCCGCGCTGGAACGCGCGGAACTCCACGCGTCCGGAGCTCCCAGGTCCACGCTGGACGTCGCCCGGGGCGCGACCGGCGCGGTCACATAGGTCGGCAGGGGAACCGGCACCGGGTCCCAGCTGTCCCCCTGCGCCGGCCCGCACTGGCGTTCGCGCTGCTGGTCGACCCACTCGGCGTGGTCGGTCTGCTCGACGAGGGCACGGCGGTCGGCGGCGAGGGCGAGGAGGCCGGGGTCGGTGTCGTGGACGGAGCCCGCATCCGGTTCATCCGCCGCGGGGTCCACGGAAGGCCGTCGCCGGGGCTGCCGCTCCCGGAGCCGCTGCGCCGCGACCTCGGCCCTGCGTCGGTCCATGACGTAGGTGAAGCGCCGCCGCTCCTTGACGCGCAGATGCACGATGTACGAGCTCAGCATCACGGCCGGCACCGCGGGCGCCCACAGGAACGTGAGCCCGCCCACCGCCGCGACGATCGCGCCGAGGGTGAAGGCGAGGAACAGCAGGACCGTCGTACGCCGCCGACGCGCGAGGACCTTGGTACGCCGGGCCCGCGCCGCGGCCTCCGCGGAGACCACCCGGCGGGCGCCGGGCGTGGACGGCACGGCCTGCTGGGGCACGGACTTGGCCGCGGGTCTCGGCGCGGGCGTGCCCGACTGGTGCGGTACGGACCGGGCGCCGCCCGAGGTCGCGTACGCCCCGCTCTCCTTGCCGGCCGCACGTGCGGCGGACTCCTGTTCCGCCTGGACCGGTTCCGGCGCCTGCACCCGTTCCTGTACATGCGGACGGTGCCGGTCCGTCGCCTGGGGCCGGGGCGGGGATACGGCGAAGGCCCGGACGTCCACCGAATCGGTGACGCCGTCCGGGTCGGCGCTGGGCTCCTCCTCCTCGGTGGAGCGCGCGCGCAGGTCCTTGGCGTATCGACGCTCCATGCCCGACCGTCCGGACAGCAGCCGGATGGCGGTGCTGAAGCGTTCCGTCGGACGAGCCTCGTTCAGCTCGTCCTGCCTACGGAGCCACATCGGCACCAAGTAGGCGGCCCAGGCCCCGACAATGACTGCGTAGATGAGGCCGCTGCTGCTCACGCCTCACACGGTAGAGGGGTTTGTGTGAGGCCATCTGCCAATTGAGTCGGTGTGTCGCACGATCCGGCTGATATTTCGAGCTTTTTTTGCGACCGATGCGATCAGCAGGCCACCGCGAGCGCGAATTTAATGCCCTGACGCGATCGCTCGCCGATCATTTTCGAACACCTATTTCATTTTCCGGCGTTACCCGACTTCCCCGGCTTCTGCCGGCCGGACTGTTCCGATCCCACCTGACCCGAACGGTCCGGCGCCGAACGCCTCCGGCGCCAGCGGGCGAGCAGCCCCTCGGGCACTTCCTCCGCGGTGAGCGCGAAGACGAGATGGTCCCGCCAGGCACCGTCGATGTGGAGATAGCGCGGGCGCAGCCCTTCCTTGCGGAATCCGAGTTTCTCCACGACCCTGCGGCTGGGCCCGTTCTCGGGGCGAATACAGACTTCGATGCGGTGCAGTCCGACGGTGCGGAAGCAATGGTCGCTCACCAGCGCCACTGCCGTCGGCATCACTCCGCGGCCGGCCACCGACTGGTCCACCCAGTAGCCGATGTGCCCGGAGCACATCGAGCCCCAGGTGATCCCGGCCACCGTGAGCTGACCGACGAGCCGGCCCTGGTACTCGATCACGAAGGGCAGCATCCGGCCCGAGTTGGCCTCGGCGCGCAGATGGCGGACCATCTGCCGGTACGTCGGCCGGTGCGCTATCGGGCCGCTGGGGGTGGGGGGCGGGATCGTGGCCTCCCAGGGGCGCAGCCAGTCGCGGTTGCGCCGGTTCACCTCGCGCCAGGCCCGCTGGTCGCGCAGCCTTATCGGCCGGAGGACGACATCGCCGTCCACCAGCTCGACCGGCCAGGACGGGCTGTTCAGCTCGCACCCCCACTGCCGCTGGGTCTCTGGTGGTCGCCGCCGCGGATCTGGTCGACGGCGTGGATCAGGAGGGGTTCCAGGACGGCCAGTCCGTCCCTGACCCCGCCGGTGGAGCCCGGCAGGTTGACGATCAGCGTCCCGCGGGCCACTCCGGCGAGTCCCCGCGAGAGCGCCGCGGTGGGCACCTTGTCCCTGCCGAACGCCCTGATGGCCTCCGGGATGCCGGGAATCTCGTGGTCGAGCACGCGCAGGGTGGCCTCGGGGGTGCGGTCGGTGGGTGAGATCCCCGTACCGCCGGTGGTGACGATGACGTCGTAGCCCGCCTCGACTCCGGCGCGCAGCGCCTCCTCCACGGGGTCCCCGTCGGGCACGACCCAGGGGCCGTCGACCGCGAAGCCGGATTCCGCGAGGCCCGCGGCGATCAGGGGTCCGCCCTTGTCCTCGTAGACACCGGCGGCGGCTCGGTTGGAGGCCGTGACGACCAGCGCGCTGTAGTCCGCCGGGAGCGCCCCGCCGATGACGGTGTCGCCGCTCACGCCCGGCTCCAGTCGCCCGATTTCCCGCCCGTCTTCTCTTCCACCCGTACGTCCGTGATGACAGCCCCCTTGTCGACAGCCTTGACCATGTCGATCACGGTGAGGGCCGCCACGCTGACCGCGGTGAGGGCTTCCATCTCGACGCCCGTGCGGTCGGTCGTCTTGACGGTGGCGAGGATCTCGACGGCGTCGTCCGTGACCGACAGATCAATCTTGACACCGGACACCGACAACGGGTGGCACAGCGGGATCAGGTCGGGCGTGCGCTTGGCTCCCATGATCCCGGCGATGCGCGCGGTGGCGAGGGCGTCGCCCTTGGGGACGCCCTCTCCGCGCAGCAGTTCCACGACACGCGGCGAGACCAGGACCCGGCCGCTCGCGCGCGCGGTGCGGGCGGTCACGTCCTTCGCGGACACGTCGACCATACGCGCGGCGCCGGCCTCGTCGATGTGTGTCAGCCGGTTCTGCGCGGGCGGTCCGGAGGTCTCCCCCCGGGACGGAACAGTCATGTGCGTGGGCGCTCCCGGTCAGGGCCCGTCGCGGTGCGGCGCGTGGGCCTGGTGTGCGCGACACGTTACCGCCCGTCCGCCCGCCACTACGCCCGCGGTCAGGGGCTGTGCGCCCCTCGCGCGACCTTGGCACCCCGCGGTGAGGCCCCCGGCGGGCGCCGGCCGCGCCCGGCCGTTCAGCCGAGGAGCACCACCTCGACCTCGGCGCCGGGCTCGACCGAGGTGTCGTGCTCGGGGACGACGATCAGCGCGTCGGCGTGCGCGAGGGCCGCCACCAGGTGGGATCCGGCGCCGCCGACGGGCGTCACGGTGCCGTCCGCGTACGTCCCGCGCAGGAACTGCCGACGGCCCTTCGGCGAGGTCAGCGCCTTGTCCGCGGAGAGCTTCGCCCTGGTCGTGGGCCGGTGGACGTCCGTCAGTCCCATCAGGGTGCGGATGGCGGGGCGCACGAAGAGCTCGAAGGAGACGTAGGACGACACGGGGTTGCCGGGGAGCGCGAGCAGCGGTGTGTGGTCGGGGCCGATGGACCCGAAGCCCTGGGGTTTGCCCGGCTGCATGGCGAGGGTGCGGAAGTCGATGCCGCCGCCCTCCTCGTCCTCGTCGGCGACCGACGACAGTGCTTCCTTGACGACGTCGTAGGCGCCGACGCTCACCCCGCCGGTCGTGACGAGCAGGTCGGCGCGGACGAGTTGGTCCTCGATGGTCGAGCGCAGTGTCTCGGCGTCGTCGGCGACGGCGCCGACGCGGTAGGCGATGGCTCCCGCGTCGCGGGCGGCCGCGCAGAGGGCGAAGCTGTTGGAGTCGTAGATCTGGCCGGTGCCCAACTCCTCGTCGGGCTGGATGAGTTCACTGCCGGTGGACAGGACGACCACGCGTGGGCGGGGGTGCACCCGCACGGTGCCGCGGCCGATCGCGGCGAGCAGGCCGATCTGCGGCGGGCCGAGGACGGTGCCGGCTTCGAGGGCGCGGTCGCCCGCCTTCACATCGCTGCCCTTGGCGCGTACGTGCGCGCGTGGCTCGGCCTGGCGGTGGACGTGGACCTGTCCGTAGGCACCCTCGGGGGACGCGCTGTGCGCGCGCATCCTGGAGACCGGTCCCTCGCCGAGGCCGCCGTCCGTCCACTCGACGGGGACGACCGCTTCGGCGCCGGGCGGCAGCGGGGCGCCGGTCATGATGCGGGCGGCCTGGCCGGGGCCCACGTAGGGCTGTTCGGCCTGGCCGGCCGCGACATCGCCGACGACCGTCAGGACCGCCGGGTATTCCTCGCTCGCGCCCGCCACGTCCGCGACCCGGACCGCGTACCCGTCCATCGAGCTGTTGTCGAACGGTGGCAGGGAGACCGGCACCGTGACGTCCTCGAGCAGGACGCAGCCCTGGGCGTCGAGGAGTTGGAGCTCGATGGGTTCGAGGGGGCGGACGGTGGTGAGGATGTCCTCCAGGTGGTCGGCCACCGACCAGAGGTGTTCCTGGCCGGTGGTGCGGGTCGCGGCGCTGCTCAAAGTCCCTACATCTCCTCGGCTACGTAACTGCGGAGCCAGGTCCGGAAGTCCGGGCCCAGGTCTTCACGTTCGCATGCGAGTCTGACAATGGCACGCAGGTAGTCGCCGCGGTCCCCGGTGTCATAGCGGCGGCCCTTGAAGACGACGCCGTGCACGGGTCCGCCGACCTTCTCGTCCGCGGCGAGCTGCTGAAGGGCGTCGGTGAGCTGGATCTCGCCGCCGCGGCCCGGCTCGGTCTTGCGCAGTATGTCGAAGATGTGCGGGTCGAGAACGTAACGTCCGATGACGGCGTAACGGCTGGGCGCGTCCGCCGCGTCCGGCTTCTCGACCAGGCCGGTCACCTTGACCAGGTCGCCCTCGTCGGTCTCCTCGACGGCGGCGCATCCATAGAGGTGGATCTGCTCGGGCGCGACCTCCATGAGCGCGATGACGCTGCCGCCGTGCCGCTCCTGGACCTCGACCATGCGGGCCAGCAGAGGGTCGCGGGGGTCGATCAGGTCGTCGCCGAGGAGTACGGCGAAGGGCTCGTGGCCGACGTGCGGGGCGGCACACAGGACCGCGTGACCGAGGCCCCTGGGGTCGCCCTGACGTACGTAGTGCATGGTCGCGAGGTCGCTGGACTCCTGGACCTTGGCGAGCCGGCTCGCGTCGCCCTTCTTCTGGAGGGCGGATTCCAGCTCGTAGTTGCGGTCGAAGTGGTCTTCGAGGGGGCGCTTGTTGCGGCCTGTGATCATCAGGACGTCGTCGAGACCCGCCGACACGGCCTCTTCGACCACGTACTGGATCGCCGGCTTGTCGACGACCGGCAGCATCTCCTTGGGAGTGGCCTTGGTGGCCGGCAGGAACCGGGTGCCGAGGCCTGCCGCGGGAATGACAGCCTTGGTGATCCTGGGGTGTGACTCAGTCATGTCCGCAACCATAACCGGTGGCTATGTGCGGAATCTGTGCTCCCGGTCAATTCACGGTCATATGAACGGATTAAGAGAACTACAGGAGTCGACTGTGAGACACGTCGGACGTGAACCAGAGCCTGACAAGCGAACGTTGCGGCGGGGATTCCTGTCGGTGAGAAACGGGTTGACGGCCGGTGACGTGCGGAAGACCGCCGCCGCCCTCGCCGTCCGCGCCCTGGAGCTGCCCGAACTGGCACAGGCCCGCACGGTGGCGGCCTATGTCTCCGTCGGGAGCGAACCGGGCACCCTCGCGCTCCTGGACGCGCTCCGCGCGCGCGGGGTGCGTGTCCTGCTGCCGGTCCTGCTGCCGGACAACGACCTGGACTGGGGCGCGTACACAGGGCCGGGCTCCCTCGCGGAGGTCAGGCACGGCGGGAAAATGGCCCTCTTGGAGCCCGTGGGCGAGCGGCTGGGGCCTGAGGCCGTCCAGGACGCCGACGCCGTTCTGCTGCCCGGCCTCGCCGTCGACACCCTCGGTATGCGGCTGGGGCGCGGCGGAGGCTCGTACGACCGTGTGCTGGCCCGTCTGGACCGCGCGGGCGCCGACCCCGCGCTCGTGGTGCTCCTGTACGACACGGAGGTCGTGGACCGTGTCCCGGAGGAAGCGCACGACCGGCCCGTCCACGCGGTGGTGACGCCCTCCGGCGTGCGCCGCTTCCGCTGAGGCACGGAGGCGGCGAACGGCGGACGGCATACCTGGACCCCGACGGCGGACGGCTGACGGCTGACGGCTGACACGAAAGCGGCCCTCCACGCACGCGTGGAGGGCCGCTTTCACCGGCTTCAGGGTGTCGGGCCCGGCGAGAACGCCGGCCGCCGAAGCGTCAGGGCTTCAGGACCAGGGTGTCGCTCGTCCTGTCGTCGACGGCCTTCTTGGTGAAGGCCCACGGCAGGAGCTCACCCTTGGCCCACAACTCCGTCTGGTCGGTGTAGTGCGCGCTGTAGGCGTGCCCCGAGGCGCCCGAGAGGTTTATCCACTTGGACTTGTCGAGGTCCCCGAGGTTGACGACCATCCGCATCGAGGGGACCCAGACCACTCCGTAGCCGCCCGCCGCGTTCCAGCCGGTCGCGTTGACCGTCGCCTCGCCGCCGCTGAGGTTCCAGGGGCCGCGGTTGAGCATGTACTGGAGGAAGCCGGGGCCTTCGGTACCGAGCGTCTGGTTCTTCAGGAACAGGCGGTGCAGCCGGCCCCAGCTCCAGGTGTCGATGTCCTTGCCGAGCTTGGCGGTCAGCTCCCAGCGGGCGTCCGTCATGGCCCGGCTGAACAGCTTGTCCCGGGTGGTGGTCGCGTCCTGGGTGCGCGTCCTGGGCAGCTTCCACCAGTCGTTGTTCTCGTCGTCGATGATCTTGCGGATCACCTCGAACCAGCGGTCGCCGCCGTCCGGCTGCGCCTGGTCCGGCTCGCGCTCGCCGCACTCGCGCACCATCTGGTCCTCGTCCGCGGGACCGGTGGTGTCGATGCGGTCGACCCACAGGCACTGCCCCTTGACCCGCAGTTCCTTGGGCAGCTTGTTGCCGAAGGCGAGCTTCAGGATGTTGCGCCAGGTGGCGTTGAAGTAGGCGGCCGCGGCGGAGTCGGCGTCCTGGGTGTAGTCCCAGCCCTCCAGAAGCTTCTGCGCGTCGCGGACGTCCTTGTCGGGCACGTCGATCTTGAGCAGCTTGGGCACGATCAGCTTGGCGATCTCGCTGCTGTTGTCGAGCTGCATCTGGCGCATGTCATCGGTCGAGATCTTGGCGCCGCCCTTGGTCTTCGCCTCGATCAGATCGGTGATCCGCTGGCTGCGGGTGCCGTAGCCCCAGTCCGTGGTGAGCGTGTACGGGTACTTGTCCGGCTCGACGACCGCCTGGTTCGCGGTCACGATGTAGCCGCGCTTGGGGTTGTACTCGTACGGCAGCGCGGACTGCTTGATGTAGCCCGTCCAGCGGTACTTGGAGTTCCAGCCGGGCGAGGGCAGCGAGCCGTCGTCGCCCTTGGCGCGCGTGGGGATCCTGCCGGGCAGCTGGTAGCCGATGTTGCCGCTCGCGCCGGCCCCGTCGGCGTAGACCAGGTTCTGGGACGGCACCTGGAAGGAGGTGGCCGCCTTGCGGAACTCGGTCCAGTTCGACGCCTTGTCCATCTCGAAGACGGCGTCCATGGTGTTGCCCGGGTCCAGCGCGGTCCAGCGCAGTGCTATCGCGTAGCCGTCGCCGCGGTCGGGCGCCCCGGCGTCGACCGTCGCCTTCTTGCCGACCTGGACGAGTTCGTCGTCACGGTCGGAGAGCAGCGGCATTCCGTCCTGGGTCTGCCGGACGACGATCGTCTTGGCGGAACCGCCCGCGACCTTGATCGTTTCCTTGCGGGTCGTGAACGGCAGCACCTTGCCGTCGTACTCGTAGCCCTCGCCGGTGATCTTCTCCAGGTAGAGGTCGGTGACGTCGACCCCGGAGTTGGTCATGCCCCAGGCCATGTCCGCGTTGTGGCCGATGACCACGCCGGGCATGCCCGCGAAGGTGTAGCCGGTGACGTCGTACTGGCACTTGGCGGAGACCGTGGTGCAGTGCAGGCCCATCTGGTACCAGACCGAGGGCAGCGACGCCGACAGGTGCGGGTCGTTCGCCAGCAGCGGCTTGCCGGTGATGGTGTGGCTTCCGGCGACGACCCAGGAGTTGGAGCCGATGCCGTTGCCGTTCACGCCGACGGCGGTGGGCAGGCCGTCGAGGACCTTGTAGAGCCCTGAGAGCTGGCTCTGGAACCCGGAGGGCGCCGCGGTGTTGCCCGCGAGCCCCGTGCCCGCCGTGGTCGTCGAGGCGGTGTCCGAGGAGCTGTACGTCCCGGTGACACTGTCGTACGCGCCCTCACGGACGATCGTCTTGTTCCGGCTGTACGGGTACTCCGGGTACAGGTCCGCGATCTGCTTCGGGCCGAGCCGGCTCGTCATCAGGGAGCGGTCGATCTCCTCCTGCATGTTGCCGCGCAGGTCCCACGCCATCGCCTTGAGCCAGGAGACCGAGTCGACCGGGGTCCACCGGGTCGGCTCGTAGTCGTTGGTGAAGCCGAGAGCGGCGTACTCCAGGGAGATGTCCTCGCCGCTCTTGCCCTTCAGGTAGGCGTTGACACCCTCGGAGTACGCCTGGAGGTACTTCTTCGTGGAGGCCGACAGCTTGGTGTCGTACTCCTTCTTCGCGATCCGGTCCCAGCCGAGCGTGCGCAGGAACTCGTCGTTCTTGACCTGGCCCTCGCCGAACATCTCGGACAGCCGGCCCGATGTCATGTGGCGGCGCACGTCCATCTCGTAGAACCGGTCCTGCGCCTGGACGAAGCCCTGGGCCATGAACAGGTCCGCGTCGGACGAGGCGTAGATCTGCGGGATCCCGTTGCCGTCGCGCTGCACGGTCACGGGCCCCGAGAGTCCGTCGAGCCGGATGGAGCCCTTGGTCTGCGGGAATGAGGCACGCACAGTGCTGACGCCCCAGTACCCGCCGAAGGCGATGCCTCCGATGACGGCGAGAACCAGGACAATCAAGAACAGTCGGGCTTTGCGCCCCTTCTTCCTGCCGGACTTGCCGGGCTGCTGGCCGGAAGAGGCGGTGGTGTTGGGGGGCATCGCTGTCCTTGCTGTCCTAACGCGAGCGGCAGGCGGTCCTGGAGTGCTGGGGCAACCATAGGCGCAGGGCCAACCGCGCCTTTACGCGGAGTAGGAAACCGGGAAGCACGACCGTTCGATCTTGCCTCCGGGAACGTCAAGAAAGCGTCAAGAGTTAGGTAAGGTAACGAAGTACTTGCACTGAAGTGGCCGGCTTCCGGTGCTCAGATCCGGATACCGCCCGCGGACCCGGATCGGCGAGAAAGGAACAGCCCCTGACTGTCCACCACCTCAACCAGCTCCTGCTCGTGTGCTCGCTCGTCCTGCTCCTCGCGGTGGCGGCGGTCCGGATCTCCTCACGCAGCGGGCTCCCCACGCTGCTCGTATATCTGGGGATAGGCGTCGCGATCGGCCAGGACGGAGTCGGCGACGTCCATTTCAGCAACGCCGAACTGACCCAGGTCATCGGATACGCGGCCCTGGTCGTGATCCTGGCCGAGGGCGGTCTCGGCACGAAGTGGAAGGAGATCAGACCGGCCCTGCCGGCTGCCTCCGCGCTGGCGACGGTGGGCGTCGCGGTGAGCGTCGGCGTCACGGCCACGGCCGCGCACCATCTGATCGGTCTCGAGTGGCACCAGGCGCTCATCATCGGGGCGGTCGTCTCGTCGACGGACGCGGCGGCGGTCTTCTCGGTCCTGCGCAAGATCCCCCTCCCCTCGCGCGTGACGGGCATCCTGGAGGCCGAGTCGGGCTTCAACGACGCCCCGGTGGTCATCCTGGTCGTCGCGTTCTCCACAGCGGGCCCGGTGGAGCACTGGTACACCCTGATCGGCGAGATAGCGCTGGAGCTGACCATCGGCGCCGCCATCGGTCTCGCGGTCGGCTGGCTGGGCGCGTACGGACTGCGGCACGTCGCGCTGCCCGCCTCGGGCCTGTACCCCATCGCCGTGATGGCGATCGCCGTCTCCGCCTACGCCGCCGGCGCGCTCGCCCACGGCAGCGGCTTCCTCGCCGTCTACCTCGCCTCCATGGTGCTCGGAAACGCGAAGCTGCCCCACTGGCCCGCCACGCGCGGCTTCGCCGAGGGGCTCGGCTGGATCGCCCAGATCGGCATGTTCGTGCTGCTCGGCCTGCTGGTCACCCCGCACGAGATGGGTGACGACATCGTCCCGGCCCTCGTCATCGGCCTGGTGCTGACGATGGTGGCGCGGCCGCTGAGCGTGGTCGCCAGCCTGCTCCCGTTCCGCATCCCGTGGCAGGAGCAGGCCCTGCTGTCCTGGGCGGGACTGCGCGGCGCCGTGCCCATCATCCTGGCGACGATCCCGATGGTGAGCGGCATCTCCGAGAGCAAGCGGATCTTCAACATCGTCTTCGTCCTGGTCGTCGTCTACACCCTCATCCAGGGGCCCACCCTGCCCTGGCTGGCCCGCAAGCTCCGGCTCGGGGAGTCCGCCGGGGCCGCCGACCTCGGCATCGAATCGGCACCCCTGGAGCGGCTGCGAGGACATCTGCTGTCCGTCGCGATCCCCAAGGGGTCGCGTATGCACGGTGTCGAGGTGGGCGAGCTGCGGCTGCCTCCGGGGGCGGCGGTCACCCTCGTCGTACGCGACGCGAAGTCCTTCGTACCGATGCCGACGACGGTACTGCGGCTCGGCGACGAACTGCTGGTCGTGGCGACCGACCCGGTCCGCGACGCGACCGAGAGACGCCTTCGCGCGGTGGGCCAGGGCGGCAAGCTCGCCGACTGGCTGGGCATCGGCGGCGACGGAACGGAACACCGGACACAGCACCGGACGGGTCTGTGAAGTGACCGCCGGGCTTCCCGCCGGACTCTTACGAAACGCCGGACGCTCTTCTTAAGAAGCACGGACCGCGACCCTGACGAAAAATCGAACACAAATTGCGGAAAACGAGAGGCGTTCACAGGCGTACGACCGGACAGTGCTCCTTTTCACAGGCCCGGACCGGCACCCACCCCCTGTACGATGAACGCACACCTTGATCGAACCAACTCTGCCTGACGCAGAGCTGGCGCGACCGTATGGCGGCCGTGACGTCCTTCCGCAGTGGACGCCGGTATCTACCGCAGATCCGCGCAAGAGGACAGCTCTCGGCGCCCCCGCACGGGCGCGCTACCAGGCGGCAGAAAGGCACGGGCCGTGGCATCCACGGTCACCTCCCGCCCTGGGTACGGACAGCTGCTGCGTACCCGCGGCGCCTGGACGTTCCTGCTCCCCGGCTTCGCCGCCCGTCAGCCGTTCGCCATGCTGACGATCTCCATCGTGCTGCTCGTGCAGCACACCACCGGCTCGTACGGAGCGGCCGGCGCGGTCGCGGCCGTCACCGGTGTCTCCATGGCCCTCGTCGCGCCCCTCACCGGGCGTCTGGCCGACCGGCACGGACAGCGGGCCGTCCTGCTGCCCGGCGTCCTCGTGCACGCCCTGGCCGGCTTCTCCCTGACCGCGCTCGCGCTGGCGGACGCCCCCCTGTGGGTGCTTTTCGCCGCCGCCGTGCCGACCGGTGCCTCGGTGCCGCAGGTCGGCCCGATGGTGCGGGCCCGCTGGGGCGTCAAGCTCCAGGACTCGCCCCTGATGCCGACCGCGGCCGCCTTCGAGTCCGTCACGGACGAGCTGACGTTCGTCTTCGGCCCCCTGCTCGCCACCGCGCTGTGCACGGCCGTCGCCCCCGCCGCGGGCCTGCTGACCGAGGCGTCACTGACCCTCGTCGGCGGTCTGCTGTTCGCCGCGCAGAAGAGCACACAGCCCGCGGTCGCCGCCGCCGGGCACGCGCGCGTGGAGCACGGTTCCGCCCTGCGGATCCCCGGGGTACGCGTTCTGATCATGACCTTCCTGGGCATCGGCACCGTCTTCGGCGGCATGCAGGTCTCGCTGGCCGCGTACAGCGAGTCGATCGGCGAGCCCGGCCTGAACGGTGTCCTGTACGGGGTCTTCGCGGCGGGCAACATGCTCTCGGGCGTCGTCTGCGGCGCAGTCGCCTGGAAGGCGGCCCCGCAGCGACGGCTCGTCATCGGGTACGCCGCCCTCGCGGTGGCAGCCTCCGGGCTGTGGGCCGCCAATTCGGTGATCCTTCTCGCCGGCCTCGGCCTGGTGGTCGGCATCTGCATCGCTCCGGCCCTGATCACCGGCTACACCCTGGTCGACAGCCTCGTTCCGCGGGGCGCCCGCACGGAGGCGTTCACCTGGCTCACCGGAGCCGTCGCGCTCGGCCAGGCGGCGGCCGTCACCGTCGCGGGACAGATGGAGGACAGGCTCTGGGACGGCGCCGGGTTCCTGGTGCCGATGGCCGGTACGGCGCTGGCTCTGGCGGCTCTCGTCGCACTGCGTTCGCGCCTCGCCACAGTGGCCCCGAGCCGCGCCGTCGCACGTGGCGTCGGTCACCGCGTGCCGGTGACAGTGGACTGATCTCGCGGAATACGTCAGTATGGACCGTCGTTAGCACTCACTGAGTGAGAGTGCCAGGAGGAAGACAAGTGCCGACCTACCAGTACCAGTGCACCGAGTGCGGCGAAGGCCTCGAGGCGGTGCAGAAGTTCACCGATGACGCCCTGACCGTATGCCCCGACTGCGACGGCCGCCTGAAGAAGGTGTTCTCGGCCGTCGGCATTGTCTTCAAGGGCTCGGGCTTCTACCGCAACGACAGCCGCGGCTCCTCGTCGAGCAGCTCGCCGGTGTCGAAGCCGTCCACGTCCTCGACCTCGGACGCGAAGTCCTCGTCGCCGGCGTCCACCTCGTCGTCGTCCTCGGGCGCGAAGTCGTCGGGCACCGGTTCGGCAGGCAGCTCCGCCGCCTGAGGCTCCCCGGTCCGCCGGGGCTCGCGTCCCGGCCAGCCGTCGCCACAAGGCCCCGTCAGGCCTCACAGGACTCGTTTCCACGGGACCCCGTCGTCGTACGACGACGGGGTCTTCGGCGTTCCTACGGGACCGGGCTTCGGTCCGCTTCCGCGACGGGGCCATCTCGAACCGCTTCCGTCACGCGACCTTCGGCCTGGTCCGCCACCGGGCCTTCGGCCTGCTTCCGGCGGGTGGGCTTCGGCCTTCGTCCGCATTCCGGTAGGGGGCTTCGGCCTTCTTCCGGCGGGTGGGCTTCGGCCTTCTTCCATCCGGGGCAGCCCGTAGGGTGCCGTTCATGGCGAACACGGAGAACCCACAGACCCCGGCCGGGGAGCAGTCGACGGCCTCGGCCGAGATCGGCGTCATCGGCGGCTCGGGCTTCTACTCCTTCCTCGACGACGTGACCGAGCTGCGGGTGGACACCCCTTACGGTCCGCCGAGCGACTCCCTGTTCCTCGGCGAGATCGCCGGCCGGCGGGTCGCCTTCCTGCCCCGCCACGGCCGCGGCCACCATCTGCCGCCGCACCGCATCAACTACCGGGCCAACCTGTGGGCACTGCGCTCCGTCGGCGCCCGCCAGATCCTCGGCCCCTGCGCCGTGGGCGGACTGCGTCCCGAGTACGGGCCCGGGACCCTGCTCGTCCCGGACCAGTTCGTGGACCGTACGAAGTCGCGGGCGCAGTCCTACTTCGACGGGCTGCCGCTGCCGGGCGGCGCGATGCCGAACGTGGTGCACGTGTCGCTGGCCGACCCTTACTGCCCCGTCGGCCGCCAGGTCGCCCTTGAGTCCGCGCGGGGACGTGACTGGGAAGCGGTCGACGGCGGCACGCTCGTGGTCATAGAGGGGCCGCGGTTCTCCACTCGGGCCGAATCCCTCTGGCACCAGGCGCAGGGCTGGTCGGTGGTCGGCATGACCGGGCACCCCGAGGCGGCGCTCGCCCGCGAACTGGAGCTCTGCTACACGTCGTTGACACTGGTCACCGACCTCGACGCGGGCGCCGAGACCGGCGAGGGCGTCTCGCACGACGACGTGCTGAAGGTGTTCGCGGCGAACGTGGACCGGCTGCGGGGGGTGCTCTTCGACGCGGTCGCGGGGCTGCCGGCGAGCGGATCACGGGACTGTCTGTGCACGAAGGCGCTGGGCGGGATGGACCCCGGCTTCGAGCTGCCTTAAGGGCATCCGCTGCATCTGCGGCATCCGCGGCGTCCGCGCCGCCCAGGGTCCGGGACGGGGTGACCGTCCGGGCCGTTGGGTGTCGGGGCCGGGGTGAGGTGGGGTGACAGGGACGGGGTGGCGGGGCCCGGGTGGAGTGGGGTCGGGTGACGGTCCGGGACGGGGTGACGTGACGGTCCGGGGCGAGGTGACGATCCGGGCCGGGCCGGGGTGACGGGGACCTGGGTGGAGGTGGGGCGGCGAAACCTCCCGTTCGGGTGAGGGAGTTGTCCACAATCCCCGGGTGGTCCACGGGTGCCTGCGCGCTTCGCCGCGAGACCTCATCGTGGGATCGCAAGCCGGTCCCTCGTCACAGGTGGTGGTCACCATGGCACAGCCCTGTCAGTACATTCGCCCGCCCGGCGCGGACACACCTCCCACGTGCGAGGTGCCGCAGTTCGCGCCCGTCCGTGTGCGCGGCGGGCGCCAACGGCTGCGGCTCCTCACGTGGCACAAGAGGCGCGCGGCCGCGGCCGGCCTGGCCATGACGGCGGCCGCTCTCGTGGCGGCCGGCCCGGGCGATGCCGGGCGGGCGCGCGGACACCCGGCGTCCACGCCCTCCGCGACCACCGCGTCCGCCCCCGGCACGGCTTCCTCTCGCGCGGGCGGACCGGGCGCGGTCGAGACGGTGCGGGCACCGGTCCGGATCGCGGACGGCGCCACGGTCGGCCTGCTGCGTCCCGGCGACCGGGTCGACGTGGTCGCGGCGGACAGCGGCGGCAAGGTCCGGGTGGTCGCGGCCGGGGCGCGTGTCACCGGGGTTCCGGACGTCGGCACCACCGACACCGGAGCGCTGGTCGTCCTCTCGGTTCCGCGCGCGACGGCCGCGCGGCTGGCGGGCGCCGGCACCACATCACGGCTGGCGGTGACACTTCGATGACCGCCGAAACCGTGTCAAGTGCCTCGTTCGAGCTACCCAGTTCGCAAGGCCCGTCATGCCCTGCCGTAGGTTGCGGAGCTGTTTGTTCCACAACCTGTGCGGAGGGGCCTCCTAGTGAGCGAAAACAAGCAGTCCGGCGTCTGGGAGGGCTTCAAGGCCTTTCTCATGCGGGGCAACGTCATCGACCTGGCTGTCGCCGTGGTCATCGGTGCCGCCTTCACCAACATCGTCAACGCCGTGGTGAAGGACATCATCAACCCGCTGGTCGGCGCTGTCGGCACGAAGAACCTCGACAACTACACCTCCTGCCTGGAGGCCCCCTGCAAGGGCACCGGGGCGAACGCCACGGGCATCCACATCATGTGGGGCTCGGTGCTCGGTGCCGCGCTCAGCTTCGTGATCACCGCGAGCGTCGTCTACTTCCTGATGGTGCTGCCGATGGCCAAGTTCCTGGCCCGGCAGGCGGCGCGCCAGAAGGCGAAGGAAGGCACCAGGGAGATCATCGAGGTGTCCGAGCTGGAGGTGCTGAAGGAGATCCGCGACGAGCTGGTCGCCCAGCGCGGTCAGGGACGCCGCGAGTACTGACGCCGAGGCCGGGTGCGCACGCCCGGCAGCCCGTCGGGCGCCGGCACCCGGAGACCGTGGGCCGACCCAGGGGTGAGGACACCCCGGGACGGGCTCAGATGTGGTGGGGCGGCTTCTCGTCGAGGAAGCGCTTCAGGTCGGCGGCACTGTCACCGGTGCTGTCGGCCCGCTCGCCCCACCCACGGTCCGTATCGTCCGAGGACTGCTGGTTCAGCGGATCGTCGAAGACCAGGGCAGGCTTCGGATCGCGCGGTTCGGGGGCGGGGGCGGGACTCATGGGCCCAGGGTACGCCGCAGGGGTGAGGGCCCACCCGGACCGGCCCGGGCACCTCGAGGCCACGGCGGCCGCGCCTCCCCGGCGCCCAGGCCGCCCGGCACCCCGTCGGACCTTCACCACCCGCGTCGCTTGTGAAGGCATTCACAAGAATTTCCGGCACTTTTCTGCTGTGCTTGGCCCCATGACCTCCCGTTCCGCTCCGGAATCCGCATCGTCACCACGGCCCGCGGGGCACCGGCCGCTGCGCAGAATGACCGCACGCGGCCGCGACGAGGTGCACCGGGTCGCCTCGCCGCTGGAGCTCCTGTTCGACCTGTGTTTCGTGGTGGCCATCGCCCAGGCGGGCGGCGAGCTGGTGCACGCCGTTGCGGAGGGGCACGCGGGCCAGGGCATCCTCGACTACGCGATGATCTTCTTCGCGATCTGGTGGGCGTGGATGAACTTCAGCTGGTTCGCGTCGGCCTACGACAACGACGACGTGCTCTACCGGGTGGTCACGCTGGTACAGATCGCCGGCGTCCTGGTCCTCGCGGCCGGGGTGTCCAAGGCGTTCGGGAGCCACGACTTCCTCGTCGTCTGGCTGGGCTACGCGATCATGCGGTTCGCGATGATCGCGCAGTGGCTTCGGGTGGCCCGGTCCACGGAGGGGACGGAGAGAACGACGGCACTGCGGTACGCGGGCGGCGTACTGCTGTGCCAGATCGGCTGGCTCGGCCTCCTGTTCGCGCCGGAGGCCAGCCGCCCCTGGGTCTTCCTGGTGGTGGCCGTCGCCGAGCTGTGCGTCCCGCTGTACGCGGAGAAGGACTTCACCACGTCCTGGCATCCGCACCACATCGCCGAGCGCTACGGGCTGTTCACGATCATCGTGCTGGGCGAGACGATCGCCGCCGCCACGGTCGCGGTGAAGTCGGCCGTCGACGAGCACGACGCCCTGGGCGAGCTGCTGCCCATCGCCGCGGGCGGCCTACTGATCGTTTTCTCCGCGTGGTGGATCTACTTCGTGGTGCCGATCCACGGCCATCTGCGGTCCAGCGGGCAGGCCTTCCTGTGGGGCTACGGCCACTATCTGATCTTCGCGTCGGCCGCGGCGATCGGTGCGGGTCTCGAAGTCGCGGTGGAGCAGACGGTCGGCACCGCGCACATCTCGGCGCTCTCGGCGTCCGCCGCGGTGACGCTGCCGACCGCTCTGTACTTCCTCACCGTCTGGGGACTGCACTCCCGCCATTTCAAGGTCGGCATCGCCCAGCAGCTCGTACTGCCGACCACCGCGCTGCTCGTCATCCTGTGCACCTTCCTGGGCGACTGGGCGGTCCTGGCCGCGGGGATCGTCTCCGCGCTCGCGGTGGTGGTCGGGGTGGTGATGACGACGCGGACGGTGACACGGCAGGCGGTGACCGGAACGGCTGGAAGCGTGTAGAGAGGGGACGCCGGGGCCCGCGGTGAGGGAAGACTGGGCGTATGACAGTTGACGCTCTGACAGATGTCGCGGGTCTGCGGGTGGGGCACGCGACGCGCAGCGGGGACGGTTGGCTCACGGGGACGACGGTGGTGCTCGCTCCCGAGGGCGGTGCGATCGCCGCCGTGGACGTGCGCGGAGGCGGGCCCGGCACCAAGGAGACGGACGCGCTCGATCCGCGCAACCTGGTGCAGAAGGTCGAGGCGGTCGTCCTGACCGGGGGCAGCGCGTACGGGCTGGACTCCGCTTCGGGCGTGATGGCGTGGCTGGAGGAGCGGGGGCGCGGGGTGCGCGTGGGTCCCGACCCGACGCACGTCGTACCCGTCGTGCCGGCGGCCTGCGTCTTCGATCTCGGGCGCGGGGGCGACTTCCGGGCCCGGCCGGACGCTTCCACCGGGGTGGCCGCGGTCGAGGCGGCCGACGCGAGCGCACCGGGCGCACCGGTGCCCGAGGGGTGTGTGGGCGCCGGCACGGGGGCGGTGGTGGGGCGGCTCAAGGGCGGGGTCGGGACGGCGAGCGCCGTGCTGGAGTCCGGTGTCACGGTGGCGGCGCTGGTGGTGGCCAACGCGGTGGGCTCGGTGGTGGAGCCGGAAACGGGGGCGCTGTACGGGGAGTTGGCGCGGGGGCGTACCGCGTGTCCGTCCGCCGCGGTGCGCGAGAGCGCCCGGCTGCGGCTCGCGGAGGCCGCCGCGAGGAACGCGCCGCCGCCTTTGAACACCACGCTCGCCGTCGTCGCCACCGACGCCGGTCTGACTCGGGCGCAGGCGCAGAAGCTCGCGGGTACGGCGCACGACGGGATCGCGCGTGCCGTGCGGCCGGTGCACCTGCTGAACGACGGCGACACGGTGTTCGCGCTGGCCACGGGTGACCGGCTCCTCGCCGCCGACAACCCCCTGGCGCTCAACGAGATCCTCGCGGCCGGCGCGGATCTGGTGACCCGCGCGATCGTGCGCGCGGTGCGCGCGGCGGAGCCGGTGGACGGTCCGGGCGGGGCGTGGCCGTCGTACGAAGGGCTTTACGGAGAGGCCGGGCCGGGGATGTCGTAGCGGCCGGGAACTGGTGCGACAAGGGCGCCTTGCCGGACAATGGGTGCGGCGGCCGGAACCTTTCGCGGGACGCGTGGACCACTGGAAGTGCCGTCTGACGAGGGCCTTTTGACGTATCTGCGGGTCGCGCGGGAACTCACCGCGCGGGCCGCCCGTTTTCCGTCCGTACGTTTTCTCGGTTCGCGGACATGATGTCCGACCGAGGGGCTACGGTATGCACCCACAAGGTGACATGCAGCAACGCCGGGAGAAACCTTGAGCGTTCCGTACGAGACAGCAGCGTACGAACCACCCGAGTCGCCCGAGTCTCCGGAGGAGCATCTCGAACGACTTCTGGGCCGCGCCCTGAACTCGTTCGAGCTGCCCGACGAGGCCATACGGCGGCTCGACTGCGCTCTGGCGCACGACAGTTCGCTGCACTCCGCGCACCACAGCGCGGGGCTGCACCGGGAGACGTACCGACACACCTGGCTGCTCGCCGACGGTTCCGCCGTCACCCTGTGGGAGCTGGTGCACAACACGGCCACCGGTCAGGACGCCCAGCACGAGGTCTACGTCGACGAGGAGGAGCTGCGCACCGCCACGGCCCGGCTCCCGCTCCCGCCTGACGCGCCGGACTTCGAGCTGCCCGTATTCGTGCAGTTGTCGTCGATCCCCGAGCCGCGTCACACCTACGTTCCCGACGGCTCCGCCGATCACGCGCGCCGGCTCCTGCGTCGCGCGGAGAATCCGGACCGGCCGGGCGCCGACCTCACGTCGCTGCTGCTCCGGGAGGCGTTCGCGCACCAGATCACGCAGGCTTTCGGGCGCCCTTGCCGCGCGGGCCAGGCGGGGCTGTGCTTCTCGCTCTACGAGCACGCGTTCCTGCTGCGCGACGGGCAGGAGATCTCCCTGTGGGAGGTCGAGCACACGGCCACACCGGACCGGCGGCACATGTGCGAGGTGTACGCGACGGAGGACGCGGCCCGGGACGCGATGGAGCGACGAGCGGCACGACTGGGCTGACGCGGCACGGGAAGGGGCCCCGGCACCTGAGGTGCCGGGGCCCCTTCCCGTTCGGACCTCCGCGTCACGCGGGTGACGGCGGGCCTGGGCAGGGATCAGCCCCGGCCCACGAACTCCGGCTTCCGGCCCGTGCCCTCCTGGCCCTCGGCCTCCTGGACCTTGCCTTCCCGGTCCTCGACCTCTTGCCCCTCGTTCTCCTCCAGGCCCTCGTTCTCCTCCAGGCCCTGGGACCGATCCTGGTCCCGACCCTGGCTCAGGGCCTGGGTGTCCGTCTCGGGCTGCGCTCCCTCCACATGCTGGGCCGGCCGCTTCGGCAGGGCGAACATCAGCAGGAAGATGACGGTCAGCACGGCCGCGACCCAGCCCAGCGCGTGCTGGAAGGCGTTCACGAAGGCCGGGCCCACCTGGACGCGGGTCAGGCGGTCGCCGATCTCGCCGAAGAAGAGGACCGAGACCAGGCCGAGGCCGAGCGCGTTGCCCATCTGCTGAACGGTGTTGATCAGACCCGAGGCCGAGCCCGAGTGCTCACGCGGAACCTCCGAGAGCACGGCGTCCGTCAGCGGCGCGACGATGAAGCCCATGCCGGCCCCCATGACGACCAGCGGGAGGGCCATCTGCCAGGAGGCGATGTCCATGCCGTACCGGTCGGACTCCCAGATGTAGAGCAGTACACCGACCGCCATGACCAGCGCGCCCGCCTGGAGCACCTTGCGCCCGAAGCGCGGGACCAGCAGTTGTACGGACATGCCCGCCGCCGCCGAGACGGCGATCGAGAACGGCACTCCGGTCAGCCCCGCATGCAGCGGGCTCCAGCCCAGTCCGATCTGCATGTACAGCGTCCAGACCAGGAAGAAGATGCCGAGGGCGACACCGAAGACGGTCTGCACGGCGATGCCCGCCGCGAAGCTCTTCACCTTGAACAGCGACAGCTCGACCAGCGGGGAACCGTCCCGTGCCGCCTTCCGCTTCTCGTACGCCACGAGCGCCGCGAAGACCACGAGGGAGCCGGCCATCGACACGTAACCCCACAGCGGCCAGCCCAGTTCGCGGCCGCGGGTCAGCGGGTAGAGCAGCATGAGCAGGCCGAGCGTGACGAGGGCGACGCCGACGAGGTCGAGCTTGAGGGCCCGCGGGGCCTTGGACTCGCTGATGAAGCGGCGGCCCAGGATCAGCGCGACAACGCCGACCGGCAGGTTGATGAGGAAGATCGGCCGCCATTCCAGGCCGAACAGGTTCCACTCGGTGAGCAGCGCGCCGAGGAGCGGGCCCGAGACCGCGCCCAGTCCGACGATCGCGCCGAAGAGGCCGAAGACCTTTCCGCGCTCGTGCGCCGGGAAGGTGGCGTGCACGATCGACAGGACCTGCGGCACCATCATCGCGGCCATGGCGCCCTGAAGGATGCGGGAGGCGACGAGCATCTCCGGGTTCACCGCGAACCCGCACAGCGCGGAGGCGACGGTGAAGCCTGCCACACCGAGGAGGAAGAGCCGCTTGCGGCCGTGGATGTCGCCGAGCCGCCCGCCGGTGATGAGTCCCGCGGCGAAGGCCAGCGCGTATCCCGCGGTGATCCACTGGATCTGGCTGAAGGTGGCGCCCGCGTCCCGCTGGATCGACGGGATCGCGATGTTGACGATCGTGACGTCGACCAGGTCCATGAAGGCCGCGGTCATCACGATGGCGAGGGCGAGCCAGCGCCGTCGGTCGGCCATGGCGCCGGGTGCGGGGCCGCCGAGAGCTGTCTCAGGAGTGTCGGTGGAGGTCATGTGACAAACCTAGAGGCCTATTAGGTCAGATCATGACCTAATTCTCCGGCACCCTGGAAGCCATGACGACCGATACACCGGCCAGGCTTCTCCAGCTTCTCTCTCTGCTCCAGACGCCCCGCGAGTGGCCCGGCGGCGAGCTGTCCGAGCGTCTTGGGGTGTCACGTCGTACGGTCCGCCGCGATGTCGACCGGCTGCGCGAGCTGGGCTATCCGGTGCAGGCGACCAAGGGCGCGGACGGCGGCTACCGGCTGGTGGCGGGCACGGCGATGCCCCCGCTCGTCCTCGACGACGAGGAGGCCGTGGCCATCGCGGTGGGCCTGCGGGCCGGCGCCGGGCACGCGGTCGCGGGGGTGGACGAGGCCTCCGTACGGGCGCTGGCCAAACTGGAGCAGGTGCTGCCGTCCCGGCTGCGCCGCCGTGTGTCCACACTCCAGGCCGCCACCACCCCCCTGACCAGTGGAGACGGGGCGAGTATCGCGCCCGAGACGCTGACCGTGATGGCGTCGGCCATCGCGGGGCCGGAACGGCTGCGGTTCGCCTACCGCTCCGGGGACGGAACACCGTCGCGGCGGCTGACCGAGCCGTACCGGCTGGTCTCCACCGGCCGGCGCTGGTATCTCGTCGCCTACGACCTCGACCGCGGTGACTGGCGGACGTTCCGCGTCGACCGGGTGACCGAGCCCTTCGCGACGGGGGCGCGGTTCACGCCCCGCGAACTGCCGGCCGGGGACGCCGCCGAATTCCTGCGGCAGTCGATGCACCGGCGCCAGGAGACCTACACGTTCGACGTCGTCTTCGCCGCCCCGGTCGGGTTCGTGGCCGCACGTGTGCCCGCCTGGGTCGGTACGCCCGAGCCGATCGACGAGCACAGCTGCCGTCTGCGGGCCTCCTCCAGCGACTCGGTGGACTGGCTCGCGGTGCGGATCGCGATGGTCGACTGCGACTTCACCGTCCGGGAACCCCCGGAACTTGTGGATTACGTAAGGGTGTTGGGTGCGAGGCTGAGCCGGGCGGGGGGAGTGCCGCAGACTGACGGCGCTTGACGGTCGGCCGTGCGCCACGGGGGTGGTGACACCCGGTGGACCATCGGCGACGGCAGGTTATGTCGCTGTGGCACAATCTGCCGTCGGGTCACCCCGGGGTTCAGGTTCGGGGTGGCCCGTTCTCATGCCGCCCGGAGATACCCAGAGATGCCCGGAGATCCACCGCGCTCGACCCACCCCTGCTCGGACGCCTCGATCCTCGTCCTGCTGAGGCCCCCGATCCCCGTCCGCCGTCCCCGCGGGGCAAAAAGGAGCCGAGCTCCGGCGCCGGGGGGGGGAGGCGCCGAAGCTCGACTCTGGGAGAGTCCCGGCGCGGGGGGGGTGTGCGTCGGGACTCGGTTCTTGGGAGCGGTGTGCTTCCGCTCTATGTCGCGGTGTGCTTCCGCTCGGTACTGCGGTGTGCTTCCGCCAGGTGTTCTCGCCGGGTACTTCTGTTGGCTTCTGCCGCTCGGACGGGGCCCGAAGCGTGGACCCTGAAGTCTTGTTCCCAGGGCCTAGCAGGTTGAAGCGGCCTTACATGGCCATGTCTGGTCGACTTGTGGCCAACGTGGCGGTGGTGCCCGTGTGCGGACCGGGCAGAGCGGGTCCGGCGCCCTCGTGGCGAATGAACCCGTACGGCCCAGCCGGCCCGCCCGCTCGGCTCACCCCGCTCACTCGCCCCGCCCCCGCACACGCCCCGCACACCCCGCCGACCTCGCCGCCGTTACGCCGCCGCGTCGAATCCGGTGTCGCGCGCCAGCTTCTTCAGTTCGAGCAGGGCGTGCTTCTCGATCTGACGGATGCGCTCACGCGTGAGCCCGTGCTCCTTGCCCACCTCCGTGAGCGTCCGCTCCCGGCCGTCCTCGATGCCGTACCGCATCTTGATGATGGACGCGGTGCGCTGGTCGAGGTGGCCGATCAGGTCGTCCAGTTCCTCGCTGCGCAGCAGCGTGAGGACCGACTGCTCAGGCGAGACCGCCGAGGTGTCCTCGAGCAGGTCGCCGAACTGGGTCTCGCCCTCGTCGTCCACCGCCATGTTCAGCGAGACCGGGTCGCGTGCCCAGTCCAGCACGTCGCCCACGCGCTCGGGCGTCGTGCCGAGCTCGGTGGCTATCTCCGCGTGCTCCGGCTCGCGCCCGTGCTCGCGGTTGAACTCGCGCTGCACGCGACGGATGCGGCCCAGCTCCTCGACCAGATGGACGGGAAGACGGATCGTGCGTGACTGGTCGGCGATGGAACGGGTGATGGCCTGACGGATCCACCAGGTGGCGTACGTCGAGAACTTGAAGCCCTTGCGGTAGTCGAACTTCTCGACCGCGCGCACCAGACCGGCGTTGCCCTCCTGGATCAGGTCGAGCAGGGGCAGACCGCTGCGCGGATACCGGCGCGCCACGGCCACGACCAGCCTCAGGTTCGAGCGGATGAAGACGTCCTTCGCGCGCTCGCTGTCGGCGAACAGCGCCTCCAACTCCGCACGGGACGCCTCCGCCCCGGCCTCCGCCTCACCGTCGAGGATCTGCCGCGCGAACACACCCGCTTCGATGACCTGGGACAACTCGACTTCCTTGGCGGCGTCGAGCAACGGTGTTCGCGCGATCTCGTCGAGGTACATGCCGACCAGGTCGCGGTCGGCGATTTCGCCGCCTCCGGCGCGAACACTGCGCGCCGCGCCGGCGGTCCCGCCGGTGGCGGACTGACGACGGGCGACGGCACGGGTTGCCATGCGTGCTCCCTTGCGTGGTGGGCTTGCGGGTGGTCCTGGACATCCGGCTTCACCCTCCCGGGTGCCCGGCATCTGCTGGAAACAACGACTGGAATCAGGACAGAATTCCCAACCCGCACCTGGATTTTTCTGATCATGCAGTACCCTGTCGCACCACACGACAGGACCAAAGCGGTCAGAACGTACAGATATGCAGGTCAGGCCGGGAGCGTCAGCCGCCGCCGACGCACTCACGGACCCGTACGACCGCTACGTACGTGAGACGCCCGTCACGTACGACACCTCGCGTTCGGCGCCGTCGCGTTCGGCAGCCTCACATTCGGCGCCATCGCCTTCGACACCACTACGTTCGGCGTCGTCACGTTCGACACCGTCGCGTTCGACACCGTCGTCTTCGCGCCGGAACAACGTCGTCCGTGACCGCTCTCCCACCTTGAAGACGGACGGCGCCGCCAGATGGTTGCCACGGACACGGATTCACAGACGATTCCGAGGTACGCCGTATCCAGCGCCTTCCGCGCGAAGCCCACCCCCCCGCGACCTCCGCGGGGGAGGCAACCGGCGGCAACCAGTGACAACCGGGACAGGGCGAGCCCTGCCTGCGAGCCCCGCCCCGGGTCCCGTCCGGACCACGCTCCGGCCAGGACCACCGGCCGCTCAGCCGAACTGCACCGACCGCTTCGCCATCCCCAGCCAGAATCCGTCGATCACGGACCGCTGCGACTGCCGGCCGTCGAGCCCGCCGGCTGCGTCCGCCGCGCCCATGGTCACGAAGAGCGGGGCGAAGTGCTCGGTACGCGGATGGGCGAGACGGCCCGCCGGCGACTTGCGCTCGAAGTCGAGCAGCGCGTCCACGTCACCGGCCTCCAGAGCGCGGTGTCCCCAGTCGTCGAACTCGCTCGACCAGGTGGGGACTCCCCCGCCGGTGTGCCGCAGGGCCGCGAGATTGTGGGTGAAGAAGCCGGAACCGACGATCAGCACACCCTCGTCGCGCAGCGGCGCCAGTTTCCGGCCGATCTCGAACAGCCGGACCGGGTCGAGCGTCGGCATGGAGATCTGGAGCACCGGGATGTCGGCCTCGGGGAACATCTCCTTGAGGGGGACGTACGCGCCGTGGTCGAGTCCGCGGTCCGGGATGTCCTGCACCGGCGTACCGGGCGCGCGCAGCAGTTTGCGTACGGACTCGGCGAGCTTCGGGGCTCCGGGGGCGGCGTACGTGACCCGGTAGTAGTGCTCGGGGAAGCCCCAGAAGTCGTACACGAGGGGGATCGTCTCGATCGCGCCGAGGGCGAGCGGAGCCTCCTCCCAGTGCGCGGAGACCATCAGGATCGCCTTGGGGCGGGGCAGGTCGGCGGACCAGGCGGCGAGCTGGCCGGGCCAGACCGGGTCGTCGGCGAGCGGCGGGGCACCGTGACTGAGATAGAGGGCGGGCATGCGCTCCTGCGCGGGGCGCTCCTCGGTGGCTGCTGACATGGCGGCTCCCTCCAGAGAGTTCCATCGTACGGCGGCAGTGCTTGAGCTTTGAAGCAGTTGCTCCCGAAGCAGTCGCTGTTGAAGCAGTTCCTTCAGAGCGGCTGCCCACTTCGGAGCAGTCGCATCGGAGCGGTCACCTCGGAGCGGCCACCTCGGAGCAATTGCTTAAAGTCTCAAGTTCTTGCACCGAGACTACGGCGAGTTTGTTTAAGTTTCAAGGAGAAGCTCGTACAGTGGAGTACATGGACACGGCACCCGCTCCCACTCCCGCTGAAGAGCCGCGCTGGCTCACCGCCGAGGAACAGCGCATCTGGCGTGCGTACATGCACGCCACGACCCTCCTGGAGGACCACCTCGACCGTCAGCTCCAGCGCGACGCGGGCATGCCGCACATCTACTACAGCCTGCTCGTACAGCTCGGAGAGGCACCGGACCGCCGGCTGCGGATGACGGAACTGGCCATGAACGCGAAGATCACCCGTTCGCGGCTCTCGCACGCCGTCGCGCGGCTGGAGAAGAACGGCTGGGTACGCCGTGAGGACTGCCCGTCCGACAAGCGGGGCCAGTTCGCGGTCCTGACCGACGAGGGCTACGAAGTGCTGCGGCGTACCGCGCCGGGCCATGTCGCCGCCGTACGGCAGGCCTTGTTCGACCGGCTCGGCCCGGACCAGCGCAAGGCCTTCGGCGAGGCCATGCGGATCATCGCCGAGGGGCTCCAGCCGAAGGACGCGGGCGCCGACCTGCCCTGGCTGCGCTAGGCACAGCCGGCCGGGGTCCGGACAGGGGACCGCCCCGGCTCCGTGTGGCGTGGAACCGGGGCGGTCTCAGGTGTCGTACGGACGAGGCGTCCCCACCCCCGTCCCTACGCCGAGCACCGGAGTGCGGGCCACGGAAGCACCGGAGTACGGGGCGGTCGCGGGGTCAGTGCGCGATGACCGGCACCTTCAGCTCGTCCTCGGCGCCCTCGCCCGTGCCCGAGCCGGCCACGACGGACGCGTCCGGACGGCCGGTGTTGATCAGGGTGAAGGCGATTCCCGCGGCGACCACGAGGATGCCGACGGCGAACCAGATCGCGTTGCTGTAGCCGTGCACCATGCCCTCGGCCTGGACGAGCTGCTGCTGCGCCTTGGTACCGGCGCCCGCGATGTGGTCCTTGATGTAGGCGGTGGTCGCGGAGGCGGCGATCGTGTTCAGCAGGGCCGTACCGATCGCACCGCCGACCTGCTGCGAGGTGTTGACCATCGCGGAGGCGACACCGGCGTCACGCGGCTCGATGCCGTGCGTGGCCAGCGACATGGCGGGCATGAACGCCGTACCCATGCCGAGGCCGAGCAGCAGCATCGCCGGCATCACCAGGGAGACGTACGACGAGCCGATCTCCAGCTGCGCCAGGAGCAGCATGCCGAGCGCGGCGACCAGGAAGCCGGGGCCCATCAGCAGCCGCGGCGCGACCCGGGTCATCAGCCGGGCGCCGATCTGCGTGGAGCCCGTGATCATGCCCGCGATCATCGGCAGGAAGGCGAAGCCGGTCGAGATCGGCGAGTAGCCCTTCACGATCTGGAGGTAGTACGTGAGGAACAGGAAGGTGCCGAACATCGCGATGATCGCGAGGCCGAGGGAGAGGTAGACGCCACCCCGGTTGCGCTCGAGGACGACGCGCAGGGGCAGCAGCGGGGCCTTGACCTTGGACTCGGTGAGGACGAACGCGGCCAGCAGCAGGGCGGAGGCCACGAACAGGCCGACGGTCATGGAGTCGCCCCAGCCGTCGGACGCGGCGCGGGTGAAGCCGTAGACGAGGGAGACCAGACCGAGGGTGGAAAGGACGACGCCCGGGATGTCGAGCGCCGAACGGTTGCGGCCGCCCTTCGGCTCACGGATGACGAAGTAGGCGCCCGCGGCCGCGACGATCGCGAACGGGATGTTGACGAAGAAGGTCCAGCGCCAGTTCATGTACTCGGTCAGGACACCGCCGAGGATGAAGCCGACGGCGCCACCGCCACCGGCGATCGCACCGTAGATGCCGAAGGCCTTGGCGCGCTCCTTGGCGTCGGTGAACATCACGGCGAGCAGCGAGAGCGCCGCGGGTGCGAGCAGCGCGCCGAACACACCCTGAAGGGCACGGGCGCCGAACATCATCGCGCCGCTCTGCGCGGCGCCACCGAGCGCGGAGGCCAGCGCGAAGCCGACCAGGCCCACGACGAAGGCCCGCTTACGGCCCCACAGGTCGGCGATACGGCCGCCGAACAGGAGCAGACCGCCGAAGGCGAGGGCGTAGGCCGTGACGACCCACTGCCGGTTGCCGTCCGAGATACCCAGGTCCTGCTGGGCGGAGGGCAGCGCGATGTTCACGATCGTGGCGTCGAGCACCACCATCAGCTGGGCCAGCGCGATGAAGACGAGCGCCTTCCAGCGGTTGCTGTGCGCGTCGGACGCTGGGTCGGGGACTGCTTTGGACAGGACTGTTTCAGACATGGGGGTACCCACTCCGGGACTTCGTGGCGAAAGAGGAAAAGAAAAGGGGACGGCTCGTCGACGGTGACGGCCGGAAGAGCGGCTGGGCAGGACCCGTCCCTGATGACGAGTGCGCCTCACACGCGATGAGTTCGGGCTGTATGAGTTGTACGAGCTACATGGTTGTAAGTGCTGTAAGGGCTGTAATGGCTGTAACTACTGCATGAACTACATGGCCTGTGTGAACTTCCGGGCTATGCGGCCTTACGAGATCGGTCACGGCGTCCGATGCGCCTCACGGCGTCGGACGTCTCTCACGGCGTCCGACGTCTCTCACGGCGTCCGACGTCTCTCACGACATCCGGCGCGGCGGTCACATCACACGCGTCGCAGTTCCTCCATGGTGGCGGCCACTCCTGGCAGATCGGAACGGGCCGGGGCCCGCATACCGTCCAGGAACAGCTGTAGATGACGGTGTACGAAGCGGTCGATGCCCTGGCACGCGGTGCCCGGCAGCGGCCTGGTGAGCTGGCTGACCGCGATCATGAGGTCGCCCAGCTCGACGTCGGGGCGCAGCTGTCCGGCCTCGCGGGCGCGGGCCATCAGCCGCTGGATCAGGTCGGTGATCCGGTCGCGGGCGGCGACCAGGTCGGGATGGTTCTGATCGAAGTTCTCGGAGAGCATCGGGCACAGGGCGCCGATCCGCTCGTCCGCGGCGAAGTGCACGAAGCCGCTCAGCGCCTCGAACGCGTCGCCGTCCGCGGCGAGCGCCTCCTCGACCCACTCCGAGGTGCGGTCCATGACCGAGCACACGACCTCGCGGGCGAGGGCGTCGCGGTCGGGGAAGTTGCGGTACACCGTGGCGTTGCCGACACCGGCCCGGCGGGCGATCTCGTCGAACGGCACCTCGGCACCGAACTCGACGAACATCTCGCGGGCGGCGGCGACGATCCGCTCCCTGTTGCGCAGGGCGTCGGCACGCGGCCGGGCCACTCGGCGCTGCACGGGGGTTGCGGTCTCCACGGCGTACTCCTCGTAGTGTCTCGGAGTCTGAATGCGATCCGGGGATTCGGTCCCCGTTTCGCTCGGACGTATGACTAAACGGGGAAACGATCCCCGGTTATTTCCCGGACCCGGGATGGGAATATGTGACCTGCGTCACATTCGCTTCTTCTCGGGTAGGTCACCCTGCGTTCCGCGTCTCCCGCCGGGCCTGCCGTTCAGCCGTTCCATACTCCCGCCTAGCCAACAGCCGGGTCGTTCGGGACCTCCCGCCGAGCCGACAGCCGGGTCGTTCCACACCTCGCACTGAGCCGACAGCCGGGTCGTTCCACACCTCCCGGCCAAGCTGGACGCCAGGTCGTTCGGCATCTCGCGCCGGGCCCGCCGCCCGCCCTTCGCGAACCCGGCGCGGAGGGGCGACGGAGGCCGGCGAGACCTCCGCGACCCCGCCGCACTCCCCCGGACGGCAACTCGTTCGGCCCCTCCCATGGATGAACCCGATCGGGCTCACCCAGCGCGCGCCCGGCGCGTCGGCGACTGAGGGTGATCGAAAGGGTGCAGTCGGACACCGGTGGCTGCCGAGGAGCGAAGGGCCCCTTCATGCAGCCGTCCAGCCGCCGCATACGCCCGCGCCGTGTGGCCGCGCTGGCCACGGTGACCGTTCTGACGCTGGCGGTCAGCACCTCCGCCGGCACCGGACATCTGACGGCCGGCTCCGCCACGGCGGGCTCCACGGCTCTGGGCCGCTCCACGGCGCTCGGCCCCTGCATGATCAACGGCCCGTCGGGCGTCCAGATGGGCGAAGGGATTCCGACCGCCCCCGGATACGCCCGCTCGACCGGCACCCTGCGGGCCCTGACGCTGATGGTCGACTTCTCCGACGCGCCCGGCAAGGGCAGCGCCCTCGACCGGTACGACGAGTTCTTCCCGAAGACGCAGAAATGGTTCCGCACCGCCTCCTACGGCCGTCTCGACTACCGCCCCGCGGCCCCCGTCCGGCACTGGCTGCGGATGCCCAAGCCCTTCAAGGCGTACGGAATAGAACGCGGCGCGCCCTTCGACCCCGGGTACCGCGAACTCGTCCAGGACATCGTGGCCACGGCCGACCCCGAGGTCGACTTCCGGTCGTACGACATCCTGAACGTGCTGGTCACACCGAATGCCGGGCCCTCCGCGCTGGACACCGTGCTGTCCGTGACCTTCGCCGGCAACACCGAGGCACCCGTGGCCGACGGCGTCCCGGTCGCCAACGCGTCCTTCGTCTACAGCCGCCAGGACGACGGCTCGGGCTCCTACGCCGACACCGGCTACCGCGTACTGCCGCACGAGAACGGCCACACCTTCGGCCTGCCCGACCTCTACACCCAGGAGGGCGGCGGCGCGGTCGGCCACTGGGACATCATGAGCGAGGACTGGGGGGCCGACAACGACCTGCTCGGCTGGCACAAGTGGAAGCTCGGCTGGCTCGACACCTCCCAGGTCGGCTGCGCGGCGGCGCGCGGCACCAGCGAGTACACACTGACCCCGCTGGCCCAGCGGGGCGGCTCGAAGCTCGTCGTCATACCCGTCGGCGCCCGGAGCGGCTACATCCTCGAAGTGCGCACCCGCGCGGGCAACGACTCCGCCGTCTGCCGTCCCGGCATCCTGATCTACAAGGTCGACGCGGACGTGGACACCGGGAACGGGCCCATCACGGTGTACGACTCCCACCCCGACAGCGGCGGCTGTACCCGTTCGCCCAACGTCCAGGCGGAACTCTCCGACGCGCCCTACTCCCCCGGTGAGACCTTCAAGGCCGCCAAGGCCGGGATCACGGTCCAGGTCGCGTCGGCGGACGCCTCGGGGAAGTATCGGGTGTACGTGACGCGCAGCTGACCACCGGGCGGGCCGGTACCGGCCGCAGGCGTTACCGGAAAGCGGCCGACCTGCGACAGCGGCCGGGCTGGCACTACCGTGGCTCTTCCGAGATCCGCCACACGGTGGCTCATCCGCCGCACGGCGGCTCATCCGTGAACCGCCGCACGGTGACTCTTCTGAGAGCCCCATCGGAGAGCCCATGTCATCGAGCCCCATGTCATCGAGCCCCACGTCGCCGAACCACATGTCGCCGAACCACATGTCGCCGAACCACATGTCGTCGGGCTCCAGGTCGCCGCAGTCGCATGGCACGCCGTCGGGCCCCGCATCGGTGGGGATGGATGGCGGGGACGGGGCGCCCGGCTCCGGAGCCGGCCCGACCGCCGCCGGGTCCACGGCCGCCGGGTCCACCACTGCCGCTGTCGGATCTGCCGTTGCCGGATCCGCCCCTGCCGGGTCTGCTGCTGCCGGGTCCGAGGTGCCCTACGAGGCGGTCACGCCACTCATCCGCGGGCTCGCCGTGCTGCGGAGGCTGACCGAGGCGGACGGGGCGGCCAGTCTGAGCGGACTCGAACGGGCCACCGGGCTGGCACGGTCCACCGTCGACCGGATCACGGCGACCCTGGCACGCATGGGATACGTACGCCTCGACGGCCGGGACGCCGTCCTGGCCCCGCGTCTGATGGAACTCGGCAACGCCTACCTCGCCGCTCTCCGGCTTCCCCGCGTCCTGGACCCGCACGCCGACGCGCTCGCCGACGAACTCGACGAGTCGGTGTCCCTCGCCGTCTGCGACCAGGACGGCATCCGCTTCATCCATCAGGCGACCCGGCGCCGCGCGATGTCCCTGAGCTTCCGCATCGGCGACCTGCTGCCCGCCGAACGCACCGCTCCCGGACCGCTGTTCGCGTCCGAGTGGAGCGAGGAGGAGTGGACGCGCTGGCGCGAACGCCGCGCGGCCGACCCGGAGGACCGCGGCTTCCCGTCCGTACCTGCGCGGAGCCGGCCGTACGGGGGGAGGCAGGACGAGTCCACACTCCCGGCCGCTCAACGGCCCACTGTCGGCGACGACTTCGAGCAGCGCGCGGCCGAAGCGGGCCGATCTGGCTGGGCGTTGGACGACCAGCTCATCGAACCGGGCCTTGTCGCCGTCTCGATGCCCGTACGGGAGGCGGGGCGGATCGCCTGCGTGGTGAACGTGGTGAGCCACACGAGCCGGCACGACGCCACCGAACTGCGGGACACGCTGCTGCCCCGCCTGCGGACGGCGGTGGCCGAGATGGAACGGGCGCTGGCACTGGACGCACTCGACGCACTCGCCGCAGTGGACGCACCGGACGCGCTGGGGGCGCCGAGTGCGCCGAGGGCGTCCGGCCGGGGGTCGGCGGCGGAACCGAAGACGGAGGTCGCGCGGGGGGCCGTGCAGGGTGACGTGCGGGGCGCCGTGCGGGGCGATTCGCCGGCCGGGGTGGACGGCATGCGCACCCCCTCCGGGCTCGCCGACTGGACCGGCGCCTCCAAGCAGGAGCTGGGGCGGGAGTTCGTCGAGTCGCTGGCGCGGGGCCTGACCGTGATCACGGCCTTCGGCGAGGGCCGTGGCGAGCTCACCCTCACCGCCGTAGCCCAGGCGACCGGGCTCGCCCGCGCGACCGCTCGCCGCGCCCTGATCACCCTGGAACACCTCGGATACGTCACCGCCCACGACCGCGTCTTCCGCCTCACCCCCCGCGTCCTGGGGCTCGGCTTCCCGCCACTCTCACGAACCTCACTCACCGAGATCGCGGCCCCGTATCTGGCCGAACTCTCCCAGCGGCTGCACGACTCGGTGTCGCTCGCGGTGCCGGCCGGAGACGAGATCCAGTACACCGGGCACGTCTCCACCCGCGGCATTCTGAGCGTCCACGTCACCGTCGGCACCCGGCTGCCCGCCTACGCCACCTCCCTGGGCCGGGTGATCCTGGCGGATCTTCCGGAGGCCCGCGCGATGGAGGTACTGACCGGCGGCGCGGCCGAGGCGGATTCCCCGCGGACGGCCACTGACCCGGAGCTGATCAGGGCCGAACTGAACCGGGTACGGACGGCCGGATACGCCCTGGTCGAGGGCGAGTTGGAGCAGGGGCTGCGGTCCATCGCCGTCCCGGTGCGCGACCGGGACGGACGGGCCGTGGCCGCGGTGAACGTCGCCATGCACAACAGCCGCCGCACCGCCGAGGCGTGCGTCAGCGACGTACTGCCGGAACTCCACGCGACGGCGGCCCGCATCGAGGCGGATCTGCGCATCGCGGGCCGATTCCGCAAGGTGCAACCGAGCTGAGCCCACCCGCCCACTCGAGAACCTTCAACCAGGAACCTTCAACCAGGTATATCCCCATGGGAGTTACCACAATGGCGTGAAGATGATCTGCGCGGTCCGGGCCCCGTTGACAGATCCAAAAGCAGGTTCCTAGCGTCGCTTGCGGCAGGACAAACAGCAGCCGAACGACAAGGAGCGTCCGGGTGGTCTCGTCGTGGTGAGGCAGGAGAGGTCCGAGCGAACCAGGCGCAACCTGATCCGGGCCGCCTCGGCGGTTTTCGACCGGGCCGGCTACGAACGGGCCACGCTCTCCGCGATCAGCGCACGCGCGCAGGTCACCAAGGGCGCCCTGTTCTTCCACTTCGCCGCCAAGTCCGATCTGGCCCGTGCCGTCCAGGCGGAGGCCTGCGCCACGTCGGACGCCGCACTCGTGAAGCTGGCACGGCTGGAGGCTCCGGCGTTCGAGATAGCCACCGCCATGGCCCACGCCCTCGTAGGCCTCCTCGAGACCGACACGACCGTCCGCGCGGGCGCCCGCCTGGCCCAGGAGATCAGGACCCCCGACGACTCCTCGCTCCACTGCCACGCCAACTGGCTCGGCGCCCTGAACGAGACCCTGGGCCGGGCCCGGATCGACGGCTCGCTGCTCCCCGACGTCGATGTCGGCACGGCCGCCGCGCTGATCCTGTCGATGATCACCGGAACGAGGGTCCTGCCCCGCGCCCCCGCCACCGAGCCGCGACGCGCCTCTCCCCGGGAGACGGGCGACCTGTGGCTGACCCGCATGCTCCACCTGACCCGCCCAGCCCTCTCGGCCCTCCCGACCGACCCGCCCCTCTCGCCCGTCCCGACCAGCTGACCGACCCCACCCCACCTGCACGAACGGGAACCATCCCAGCCTCCACCCGCGATCCGCTACGCTAGCTACCGGATCGCACACGATCCACACGCCTTCGTAGCTCAGGGGATAGAGCACCGCTCTCCTAAAGCGGGTGTCGCAGGTTCGAATCCTGCCGGGGGCACAAGGGAAAAGGCCCCGGACCGATCATGGTCCGGGGCCTTTGACATCCACTTTTGACATCAACGAGCACGGTCACTGACGACCGGGGCGCTTCCTGAGCAGCCGGTCCATGTGGCTCATGGCCTCGCGCTGCGTGTCCTGCACGACGTGCGTGTACACGTCCATGGTGATGCTGATCTGCGAGTGTCCCAGGATCTCCATCACGACGCGGGGCGCGACTCCGGCCGCCGTGAGCAGAGTGGCCGTGCCGTGCCGAGCGTCATGCAACCGGATCACCCGAAGGCCGGCGGACTCCGCGACGCGGGTGAAGGAGCGATAGACGTTCCGCGGCTCGACCTGGCGCCCAGTGCGGGTGGTGAAGACGTAGCTCGACTCGTGCCACTTCTCCCCCGCCTTGGCGCGCGCGGCCGACTGCCGCATCCGGTGCCAGCGCAGCGGAGCGATGCAGAGCGCAGGCAACGGGACAACACGGCGCCGGCGGCTCTTGGGATCGTCGTCGTAGAGGACGCCGCGACGACGCTGAGTCTGCTGACGGACGTAGAGGACCCGGTTGTCGAGGTCGAGATCCGACCATCGAAGGCCGATAATCTCGCCCCGTCGGAGCCCCATGGCGATGGCGAGCACGAAGGCCGCGTAGAGCGGATCTCGTCGAGAGGCCGCCAGGAAGTCCAACGTCTCGTCCAGAGTCCAGGGCTTCAACTCCCTGTTGTCCGTGCGAGGCGGCTCCACGAGCTTGGCGACGTTGCGCGCGATCAGCTCCTCGCGGCAGGCCGAGGACAGAGCGGAACGCAACACGCGGTGAGACTCCTTGGCTGTTGCGGCAGTGGTCTCCTTCTCCAGCCGAACAAGGAAGCGGCGGACGTCCGCGACGCCGACGGATTCGAGCCGCTTCGAGCCGAGCAGCGGCACCAGGTAGAGCCGGACGTGCGCCTCATACTTGTCGTACGTGCTGAGCTTCCGCCGAGGCTTGATCACGTTGTCCAGCCAGTACGGCAGCCACTCGGAGAGCTTGGCCGACCGGGTAGGCACGGGCACGCCCTGGTCGACCTTGGCGAGCAGCTCGCGGCGCTTGGTGTCGCACTCGGCCCAGGTCTTGCCGTAGGCGAACTTGCGGGCCCGGGTGCCGTCCGGCTGGAGCACGTAGACCGCGCACTGAAAGCGGCCGTCCTTGCGCTTGGTGATCGTCCCCGCGCCGTTCGGGTTGCGCTTGCGCTGACCGGCCATCAGGCAGCCGCCTCCAGTTCGTGGGAGATGTAGTCGCTGAGGGCCCGCGCCGGAATGCGGCGGCATCGGCCGATGGTGATCGAGGGGAGCCGACGGGAGCGGATCAGGTCGTACACCGTCGACCGGCCGAGCTTGAGCCGCGCCATGACTTCGGCCACGGTCAACAGCTCTTCGTCACGCATGCGTCGGTTCTCCTTCTGTTCCGGGTGCGGGTTCGAGGGATGCGGCAAGCCAGGCTTCGGCGGCGGACAGACCGGTTCCGGCGAAAACCCAGTGCGAGACGACGAGGGTCGTGTCCGTCCTGATCTCGGTGGCTGCTGCGGCTTGGGCTCGACGCCATTCGGCGCGGGCGGTGCGGAGGGCACCGAGGGTGGTGGAGTAGCGGCGTGACTTGGTGGAGAAGTGGCCGCGGAAGCCGAGCATGTGGGCCCAGGCCCGGAGTCGGAGATCTTCTAACTCCTTGCGCATGCCGAGCGTCCAGGCCGTTCGGATCAGCCGGCGGGCGTGGTCGCTGATGTCGAGCTGGGCGAGCTCGGCGAGGAACTTCAGCGGGCGGTCGAGAGCTCCCGTCGCGGTCTCGGCGCCCTTGGTCGCGTACTTGGCGATGTACGACGCGACAGCTCGCTCGGTCAGTTCCTGGCCACCGTCGAAGTCGGCGGACCGGATCGTGCGGACGTCGATCTGACGGCCGAAGGTGAAGGTGTGCGCGCGTCCGTCGATAACCGGGCCGTCCACGCGGACGTGAGTAGCGGCGGCGCCGATGGCGTCGGCGAGTAGTTCGGCGGTTGCCCAGGCCGGAGGCGTGGTTTCGCCGCCTTCGGGACCGTCGATGCGGATGACGGCGTGGAAGTGGACGGCGCCGCGCTTCTGGTATTCGGCGACCTTGGCGAAGGAGACCCGGGCGTACTGGCGGAACGCGCGCTGCGAGAGTCCGGCGCGCTTGGCGACCTCACGGCGCAGGTAGGTCGAGAACCGGCGCCAGAGCGGACCGGCGTGAGCGTTCCAGAGGACGGCGGCTTCGTAGTCGTAGGTGTCCGGGGCGAGCGGGGTGCCGAGTTCGGCGTCGTCCCGGTCGTGGTGGACACCGCAGCGGCAACGGCGGACCGAACCGGCCTGGCCGGTGGGGCGGTTGTGGACGCGGCCGAAGCTCGGGGCGGTGAAGGTGGCGAAGACCCGGGGGTGCGCGGCGACGCGTTCCGGAACGCCCTTGCCGCCGCGCAGGCCGGAGGTGATCAGGTGGAAGGTGTCGCGGCGGTAGACCTCGGCGCAGGCTTCGCAGCGGGTCGCGCGGCGGTTGTTGCAGCGCACCAGGAGGTGACCGGCCGGGAGGTCGGTGGAGTCGAGGCGGTGGAGGAGGTTGCCGATCTCGCCGGTGCGGGTGTTCACGTCGTACTCGGTGCGGTGGCCGTCGAGGCGGATCGGGTGGGTGCAGCCGCCGAGGCCGGAGAGTTGCCGCAGCAGTTCAGGCATGGTGCCGAGTGCGGCCAGTTCGGCGAGTTCGGGCAGCGGGGGCGGAGTGGGGCGGGCGATGATGGCTTTCTCCTTCTGGCTTCGGCTAGGAGGGGTAGGGCCCCCGGGGCGGCGGATGCTTGGCGGTATCGAGGCTGTCCCGGGGGGCTGTCGTTCAGCGGTTTTCAGCGGCGGTGCTGGTCGCGGAGCATCGAGCGCAGGACCACGGCGGCAATTGCGACGGAGATGGCCGTGACGGCGACGGCGGCCAGGAGCGCGGTGAGGACGACTCCGCCGGCGAGGACCGCCGCGACCGCTCCGGTGCTGATGGAGATCTGCGGAGCCGCGCGTCGTGCGGGTGCCGGATCGGCCGGGGCGTGGTTGTACGCGGGCGGCGGGGTCGGGTTGTCGGGGTACTTGGGCAGGAACACGGCGAACCTCTCCTTGCCTACTCGTCTAGTCGTGTGAGCCGTTTATGACGTCCACGCCGGAGCGCGTGCCGGAGTCGATGGCCGGGGCCATGAAGGTCTGGGAGAGCAGGAATCCGAAGAGTGCGATCACGACGACGATCCAGGTGCGGACGCCGAGGAACTTGATCGCTCCCCAGGCGATGAGCCCGAGGACGAAGACGAGCGGCAGGCTGACAGTCACGGGGCGAGTCCTTTCAGCGGACGGGGCAGCGGTGGGTACGGGCGGCGAGTTCGGCGGCGGCGCGGCTGTCGTAGTCGGCGGAGAAGCCGCAGCGCGGAGCGGTACAGGCGGCGGTGTGCTTCTCTCGGCCACGACCGTCGTACGACGTGCCGATCTGGACGGGGCCGATGCGGGTGACGGAGCGGAAGCGGCGGTTGGCGGTCACGCGGGTCTCCTTTCAGAGCTGAGCGGCGATGGCGTCAGCCATGAGGGCCGGGACACCGAGTCGGGCACGGAGGGTCGGGGTGTCGATGGCGGCTCCGGTCCGTGTCTGGTGTTCGGCGGCGACCTTTCGGGCGTGCTCGACCAGGGCGGCCGGGACGGATACGGCGGGCGGAGCTGGGGTCTGTTCGAGCGCCGACTGTGCGGGGAGCTCCGGTACGACTTCGGGCGCGTCCTCCTGGTCCTCGGTCTCCTCGTGCGGCGCTGGAGTCGAGTGGGCGAGCAGCGTGCCGCCGAGGAAGGCGACCGCGGGCCAGCCCGCGACGAGGATGCGGAGCCAGGCCGGCACCCGGTCCAGGTCGAGGAGTCCGGCGGTGGCGACGTTCGCGCCGAGGGATGCCACGAGCGCGATGACGAACCAGCACCACCCTGCGGCTTTCTCATCACCGGTCCTCAGTCGACGCCACGCGGCGACGAGCAGCAGGTCGACCGAGACGGGATACGCCCATGCCTTCCACCCGTTCTGACCGGCCGCTGCGGCGACGTCGTGCAGGTGAGCGAAGGACAGCGCGGCGGCGATAACCGCTTGGACGAGGACCGCGTCGATACGGGCCAGTTGGGCGCGCATGCTGCGGCTCCTTCCGAATTCAGGCATGGCAGGGGTAGGGACGTGGCGTGAGACGGTCACACCGGCCGAGGGGGGAGGAGAGTTCAGTCGGTCACGGGTCGAGGCCGGACGACCGGGGCCGGAGACTCGACCGGATGGACGGGCACGTCGGGCCGGAAGGGCTTGAGCGCGGGCAGGTCGGGCACCAGGTGCGCTGACTCGCGGCAGACCTCGGCGGCGTCGCCGAGGGAGAGGTACGGCGTGCGGATGCGAGACCAGCCGCCGGAGGAGTCGCCCGCGACAGCGAGGCCGGGCCGCTCGGGTGCGATGGCGCAAGCGGCGGAGACCGCTTCGGGGGCGATGTCGCCCAAGGCCATCTTGGCGGAGGCTTCGTCGTTGACACGGTGGCAGACGCGGCCGGTCAACTGGGCCCGGAGCATGGTCGCTCCCTTGCCCAGTTCGGCGCCGAAGCGCTGCCCGCAGACCTCCAGATAGATACCGGCGGCGCGGCCGAGTTGGGCGAGACGGATGAGCTGGGTGACCATCTCGTCCCGCCGGTCCTCGTCCTTGCGGGTGGCGACGAGGAAGAGTTCGGCCACCTCGTCGACGAACAGCACGATGGGGACGGGGCGTTCGTCCTCGGGGAGCCCCCAGACGTCCGAGGTGATCTCCTCGTCGGGCGTCCCCGGGGCGAGACCCTGACGAGTCTTGATCCGTTCGTACCGGTCCTCCATCTCTTGGATGAGCACGGGCAGCAGTTCGGCCGCCTGATCGGGGTCGGTGGCGAGAGCGGACAGTCGTGCAGCGAAGGGCGAGAGCTCCACTCCACGCTTGCAGTCGATGCCGACCAGGGCGACGGGCTGAGGAGCGAGTCCGGCGACGAGGTGGCGCAGGTACATGGACTTGCCGGAGAGCGTTGCGCCGAGGGTGAGTTGGTGAGGGATGGCGCGGTAGTCGCGTACGAACGGGGTGGCGTCCTCGCGCAGGGCCACGGGTACTTTGAGGAGCGCGGATGTGACCTTGCGAGGCATCCGCACCCGCCGCAGTACGTCGAAGCCGACGAGCCGCAGTTCGACCACGCCGGGCTTGACCGTGCTGACGTACACGGCATGAACTCCCCAGGCATGCCGCAGCCGTTCGGCCGCGGCGGCCACGTCGGCCGGCTCCTGCCCCGGGGCGAGCCGGAGCCGAATGCGTAACCCGGTCGACGTGGGGCGGATGATGCCCCGGCGGGGCGGTATCGGCCGGACCTCACGGCGGGTGGTGGCCTTGACCGCCAGGACCCGCAGCCGGGACGGAGCCACGGTCAGGCCGCACGCCTCCATGACCGAACCGTACGAGCCGAGGAGCCGGGCCGTGGATATCGGCAGGCCGACCGTGGACCAGTAGACGCTTGGGTGCTTGGCCCGGGCGTAGGAAGCCCCGCCGCCAAGTGCGGCGACAGGACCACCCACCTCCAGAAGCGTTGTCAGGTCGGTCATCAGGCCGTGGCCCCCATGGCCGCCGGGAAGACGGCCGGAGTGACGGCAGCGGAGCGGTAGGCGATGCCGTGCCGCTGCTGGCCGTTGAACACGCTCTCCCACGGACGGGCCACCAGCCCCGGCAGCGAGACCGGCGCCCCGAGCGCGAGCCCCTCGGACACCCCGCTCTCCGGAACAGTGACCTTGATCAGGGACGACTCCCCCTCCTCGATGTAGACGACGCCAAGCGTCATCAGGGACTCGCCACTGACGGCGTCCTTCGCGATCTCGCCGGTCTGACGGTCGCGAACCTTGGGCTCGGGCGCCTCGGTCAGCAGGATCGTCGCGGCCGAGGTCTCCACACGGATGGTGCGCAAGATTTCTTCCCATCTACTCGTCTAGACAAGATGCAGTCTTCGAACCCGATCGCTTCGGGAACGCCAACCACAGTGCCACACAACTTGCCCACTCGTCTATACGAGTAGGGCTGTTGAGGTGTACGAGTCCGAAAAGTGGCCTCGCGCACCGCCGATCAGGTCGCCGGAAGCTGGTACGAAAGCACGTACGCGTCCGCCGCCATGACGGTGTCGCAGACCTCCACGGCTCGCCCCTCCGTGTCGAAGGCGGTGCGGATGAGGTGGATCACCGGCACACCGGAGGCAAGTCGGAGCGTCTTGACCTCGGTCGGCGAGGGCATCCGGGCGCGGATCTCTTCCTCGAAGTGGTCGAGGTGATGGCCCAGTTCCTCGAGGCGGGCGTAAATGCCGCCGGGGCCGGGGTTGGGTTCGGCGATCTGCGTGCCGCGCGCGATGTCGAGCGGGAGGTACGAGGTGGCGAACTCGACCGGGCGGCCGTCGAGCAGATACCGGCGACGTCGGGCGAGCACGCGGCGCACGGACCCGAGCCGCGTGGAGATGTCCTGGCTGGCCTTCTCCTCCTTGACTTCAAGGCTGTCCACCTGGGGGTGACTGCCCGCGGCGTCCGCCTCGACGATGAACGCCGACTTCCCCTGCTCACGGTGACGCCGGGCGAACCGGTCGGAGGCCAGCCGGCGGACGGGAGGTCGCGGCCGGACGAAGACGCCCTTGCCGTGTTCGGCGGCGACCAGGCCCTCGCCCTGGAGGATGGAGAACGAGTTGCGGACGGTCATCCGGGAGACGCCGTAGTGCTCGACGAGTTCGGCCTCCGAGGGGAGCTTTTCGCCCTCCTTGAATCGCCCACGGTCGATGGCCTCGCGCAGCTGGTCGGCGATCTGCCGGAACACCGCACGATCGCTCGTGGGGTCCAGATCGCCGAGCAGGGACGGAAGTGAGGTCACGAGTACTCCTTTAGGTATCTAGACGAGTGGGCGAGTGTTGTTGCTACGGTGGAGAGCCTAGCCATCCGAGAGGGCCGAGGAACGTGAGCACTGACCGTCCGCACTCCGTGAGCGTCGCCGGAGTCATCGTCGACGACCAGGGCCGGGCCCTCTTGATCCAGCGGCGCGACAACGGCCAGTGGGAACCCCCGGGCGGCGTTGTCGAGCGGGAGGAAACCCTCCCCGAGGCACTTCAGCGTGAAGTCCTCGAAGAGACCGGCATCAAGATCGCGCTTCCCGCGACCCTCACCGGCGTCTACAAGAACATGACGGGCCTGATCGTCTCTCTCGTCTTCCGCTGTGAAGCCGCCGACGGCTCGCCCACCACCGGGGACGAGACCCGCGCACTGCGTTGGGCCACCCGCGAAGAAGTCACCGACCTCGCCGACGAGGCCTACGCGATCCGCGTCCTGGACGCACTCGACGCGGCATCCCCGCCGGCCATCCGCGCCCACGACGGCGTGAAACTCGTCTAGCCCGAACCCGCTGCACATGGCGGCCTACCAGCACGAAGGAACTTGTATGCACGAGTATACGAGCACTGCGCGGGTCTGGGGACTCACTTGCCCAGGATTTCCGGAAGAGGTGAGCAGGGCCCGCCGCTGGACCCGCGACATCCTGCGCGGTTCACCGTTAGCCGAGGACGCCGAGCTGATCGTGAGCGAGCTGAGCGCGAACGCGATCCTCCACACCGCCAGCGGCAAGGAGTCGGGCAGCTTCCATCTGGCGCTCGCAGTGTCCTCGCAGGTGATCGCCCTATCGGTGACGGACGACGGGGGCACGGGATCGGCGCCGGCCGTCGAGCACCAGGACCAGGGGGCCGAGCACGGCCGGGGGTTGGGCATGGTCAGCGTGATCGCGCACCGCGTCGTCGTCCACGACAGCGACGACGGCCACACGGTCACCGCGGAACTCTTCACCGGGGCCCGCAGGGGAGGCCGCCCATGCTGATGGACAAGCCGCGGCGCGGCTACTGGTGCGAGTGCTGGACCGAAGTACTCACCGGAAGCGAACCGTCAGAGCTCCGAGCATCCTTCGACGCCTACACGGCATCCCAGGCCGACCGATGGGTCGCGGTCGCGCTCCGCACTATCTCACCGGCCCTCGACGCCGATGCCTCCGACGAAGCGTGGGCGTGGCTGTATGAGGGACGCATCCAGACCCGACATGCACTCTCGCGCATGCAGCCGTGCACAGTCTCAGTGACCCACGCCAGCACACGCATCACGTGGACGATCCGCCCAGTCCTCTTCGTGCCGCTCGCTCACCGACAGGGCATCGAACTCCCAGCCTGTGCACACGATTTCAAGCACCAGACCTTCTCTAGCCCCAGGTGATGCTTGATCTTTTGGCCTCGGGTGAGGTTGACGTCTGACCTCGGCCTTCTCTTCCGGATCACCCTCACAGGCGTGCGATAGATTGCCCGCCATGACCGAGTTAGGACCCGTTGCCTGGCCACCTGCCCCGATACGGACCGAACGGCTCGTGCTCCGAGAATCCGAGGCCCGCGACCGCGTGGCGTTCATCGAGCTGTTCGCCTCGCCAGAGGTGGGCACCTACATCGGTGGCCCTCGACCGCGTGATGAGCTCGAGCGCACGGCACCTGAGGTGCCCGGACGGCGCCCTGGCTTTTTCGTGATCGATCTCGACGGAACGATGATCGGCATGATCACACTCGATCGGCGCGACGCGGAGCGTCCTGGTCACGTCCGTCCGGATGCCGGCGAGGCCGAACTCGGCTACATGTTCCTGCCGGAGGCGTGGGGATGCGGGTACGCAGCCGAGGCCTGCGCAGCGGCACTCGACTGGTTCGCCGACTCACTTCCCGACGAGCCGGTGGTGCTCTGCACCCAGACCGCCAATGAACGCTCGATGCGCGTCGCGGCGAAGCTGGGTTTCACCGAGGTGGAGCGGTTCGAGGAGTACGGCGCCGAGCAGTGGTTCGGCGTGTGGTCCTCGGTCACACCGTCTGGTTGAGTCGAGGAGTTCTCTTGCAGATCACTTGGTGGATGTTCGATCTTCGGGACTGCTGACCGGCGGGACTGCCACCTACGACGACGACAACACAAAGCCCTCGCAGGCCAACTGAGTTACAACTTTCTCTACTGGTTCAAGTGCCCGCGCGAGCGCGGGCTGGCCCCTGGGGCCCGACCCCTCTGCGCCTTCGGCGCCAGGGTCGGCCCCTGGGGCCGCAGCAAGCGACGGCCCATGAGTAGAGACCCGGACACGGAGTGCTCCGGTCAGGACATGCCTCCGGCGGGGGCGCTCAGGCTCCGAGATGGCGGGGGCACCGTCCGCGAGTGCCGGCCGAGTGTGGCGTGCGCGGGGAGCTCCCATCCCGTCTGCCGTCGACCCAGGCAGAGCCGAGCAGCCGCGGCCCAGGGCGTCAAGGTCATTCGTCCAGCAGGGCGCTCCACCTTGACGCCCTGAACCACGCCCGCTCCACGGTGTGTGGGTCGACGGCAGACGGGATGGGAGCGGGGGTGAGTGGTGGTTGCGGAAAGCAGACGTCTAGGTTCTGTCCGGCGAATCATGTGACCGCAACGCGCGCTTGCGTCGCGGATTCCGATCTTGCACGAAACAGAGGAGTTCTGCGTGTTTGTGGTGAGGACGTCGGGTCGAAGCGCGGCAGTCGACGACGACCGCCGTGAGTTCAAACTCCTGGGCAAGAGCCAGCTCCGCGGACTGGACCTCGCACGCCCGGTCACCACGGGCGTCCGATCCCGCGCGGTTCTGGAACTGCAACAGAACTCCGGTCGTCTGCAGTTCAGGGCTCTGGTGGGTGGCGAATTCGTGCCGGGAGAGGGCGACCGAATAGCCTGGCGGGTCAGGTGCTGGGAGACGGTCCGGCCTACTCCACAGCAGGGGTTGCTGCCCGGTGCGCTGCTGCCGGGCCTGCCCGCAAGGCTGGACCATGCTGCGGCGATGGGCTTGTGGGCAAACCTCAACTCCGGGGCTCTACCAGCCGGCCAACTGGTGATCGACCGGGCAGGCTACAACCAGGAGTCCTCCCCCGCGTTGTTCACAACGGCCGTCAAACTCCTGGTACACGTCCTGCTGGCGGGCGCCTTCGGATCGTCCGTGGAGCCGGTCATCAAATCCTGGGTGGCCACCGACCGAATTCCGGATGTCACTGCCCAGAGTTGATGTCGAAGCGTAGGTATGGAGAGTCCTGGCCAGTGCGAAGAACCTCAGCGCCGTCCCACCCTTAACGCATCAGCGTGCCAGCGCCCCGGCCTCGCCGCCGCCCGTTGGATGATTCATGTCTGCATCGTCGCTTGCCGACACCGGGTTTGGGACAACGGACCGGTCTCCTTACAGTCTCGCTAACCGGAACAGCCCCTATCTCAAGCGGGCTTGTCCGCCCCGGGGCGGAGGATGGCGATGGGAACCCCCACCCCGGGGCGTGCCCCTTCCGGAAGGACGCTGGGGGCTGGCGGACAGTCAGAGGTCAGATCAGCGACAGCGCCACAGATGTCGCGCCCGGCAAGGGCCTCAACGCCCTCGGGAAATAGCTGCTTTCTCCCATGGCCGACACACCCCGTCGTCGGATAGCCTGCCGCTTCATCCGCCCGGAACAGGAAACGCACTGGTGGGAACCATGAACGTCCGTCTTCAGATACAATTTTTGCTCACGATCGCCATCAGCCTCGGCCTGTTTTTCACCGGCCAGGCGTTGGGCGGGATGCCACTCGGCCTGCTGGGCTTGGTGATCTTCTTTTTTGTTCTTGAGCCGTTGCTCCGGGCGCTACTTCCGGCCTCCTTCCTCCCGGCTCCGCAAGGGACACAGGCGACCTCTGCCTTGAACCGTGGCTGGGTCGGAAAGCTGGTCACCCGCCTCGGGCTGAGAGCCTCCCGCACTGTCGAGGCCGACGCCGAGCGGCTTCGGCGAGGAGCCCGTCTCAGCATGCTCTCGCACGGTGTGCGCGACGGTAGTCAGACCCTCGGCTACGTGCTCCTGCATCAGTCTCCGGAAGGCGAGGTCCGGCTGGCCTGGCGCAAGCGCGGGAAGGGTGGTATTGACCAGCCGATCAACCTTCAGGGCCCGGTCGCCGTACGTCATGAGCGCCAGCAGCAGAATGCCGTCCAAGCCCGAATGGGATTCACCGCAGCTGTGGATCTCGGCAACGAGCCCTACTGGCTGCGTCCCCACGACGCCGCCCTGCTCCAATTCCTCCTCGGCAACGGCGCGTCAGTTGCCCCTAAGGTCTCCGCCTGACGTCGACAAGCGCGTACGCCGGACGTCGCAACGACTTCCGAAGCCGTGCCCGATCGGCAGCGACTGACATCCACATCTGACATCAACGTCGTCGGACGGCGACGGATCTGCTCGGTCCGGATCAGACTGGGTGCAGGTGCGAGAGCCGGGTCTCGGCAGGTGGTGTCGCGCTGGGATCGAACTCCTAAAGCGGGTGTCGCAGGTTCGAATCCTGCCGGGGGCACACGTGTGACCAGGGTCAACGCCCCGGGCCGGGATGGTCCGGGGCGTTTTGACGGCAACGACCCACCGGTGGCAAGTAGGCGACCGGCGGTGCCCGCTCACGTCTCCGCCCCGCTCGGCACCGCCGACCGCCTGCTCCCACCCAAGAGGCAGACACACAGGGCATGAGGTCAGAACACGTCGTGGCCAGGGCAGTCGGCTCAACGACCTCAGCCAGCCACCTTGGCGGGAGCCTCGAAGATCATGGCCCCGCATCGGGCACTAACGGAGACAGGTCGGTTCAGCCAAGGTAGAAGTCCTTTCGGGCTGATACGAACGCCTCGATGGACTGGGCGGGGATGCCCGTCACGCGCTCGACGCCGTCGGCGGTGCGGTTGTAACGGTCGTCCCGGTGCAGTCGGGCCATGGCGGCGACGTGCTGTTCGAGGTGCGGGGGCATCCCCAGCTTCGGAAGGTAGGCCTCCCACCGCTCCGGGGGCATGTCCACATAGGACACCGGCCTGTCCAGCGCCCGGGAGAATTCCGCGGCCAGCTCCGTCATGTCGACCGAGCGCGGCCCAGTCAGCTCGTAGACCTGGCCGATGTGGGGAGCCGGGTCGCGGAGCACGGTGGCGATGACCCGGGCGACGTCGTCCACGGCGACCGGCGAGGTGTGTCCGGTGCCGAACGGCAGCGCGATGGTGCCGTTCTCCTGAATCGACCGCGCCGCCATCGTGGTGAACAGCGGAGTGTCCAGGAACGCCGTCGGCCGGATGTGCACCACCGGCAGACCCGACCAGTCGAGCACCTGCTCCGCCAGCCAGTGCAGCCGCTGCTGGTGCGACTCCTCCGTGCTGGTGGCGGTCATCTGGGACACCGTCATCTGCGACAGGTCGACCAGGGCCTCCAGCTTCCCGTACTCCTTCGCAACGGAAGCCACCACGGTCGCCGCCAGCAGATGGTCCGGCGACACGCGCATCCCGAAGTACATCCGCGCCACGCCCTGCAGCGCGGCCGCTACCGTCTCGGGCCGGGTCAGGTCACCGATGACGACCTCTGCGCCCAGTGCCCGCAGCTCAGCGGCCCGCTCGTCGTCACGTCGGACCATGAAGCGCACCGGCACATCCTGAGCACGCAGGTGTTCGAAGACTGCGCGGCCCACGCCGCCGGCACCTGGGACAAGGACAAGGTTGTTGGCAACCATCGGGCGAGCTCCTTCGAAAGTAATGGAAAATATCCGAGTTGAGGTGTGATCAGAGCGTCAGCGGAGCCGTCGGCAAGGCGATCGCCGCCGCGAGGTCACCGTGGGTCCGTGTGGCGATTTCATACGTCGTGGCGGCCTCTTCGAGCGGCCGCAGTACCGTCTCGATGACGACGGTTTCGGCGACGTCACCGTGGGGACGTCCCCGGCAGGCGGTCGCCTCCGCTGTCTCGCGGGGATGGTTCGTGATCACCGTCGGGCTCGGACGGTCTGTCGCCGGGGCCTAGTACCGCTGGCGGCCGCAGCGGCAGCCTTGCCCGGCAGGAAGACCAGTACGACGACCGCGCCGACCAGGGCGACGGCTGCGGACCCCACCGCGGTGATGTGCATGGCGTGGATGAAGGCGTCGTGCGCGGGCTGCACCAGCGCCCTGCCGGCCGGTCCCAGCTTCTCGCCGACGGTAAGGGTCGCCTGGATGGATTCACCGGCGGCGTGCCGGTCGGAGGTGGGCAGTACGTCCAGGTGGCCGTCGATGCCGCTGCGGTAGGTGGTGGACAGCAGCGACCCCAGCACGGCGACGCCCATGGCCCCGCCGACCTGCCGGAAAGTGTTGTTGACCGCGGATCCGGAGCCGGCCTTCTCCCTCGGCAGCGACGACATGATCATGACGGTGGCGGGCGGCATCACATGGGCCATCCCCGTGCCCATCAGGAAGAACAGCACCTCCAGCACCCAGATCGGGGTGTCCTGACCAAGCAGCAGGAAGCCGGCGAAGGCCACGGCGGTCAGGACGAGGCCGGCGGTGCACACGGCCCGGGCGCCGAAGCGGTTGACGGCCAGCCGGGCTCGCGGAGCGAAGAACATCTGGGAGGCGGCCAGCGGCAGCACGAGCAGTCCGGACTGCAGGACGCTGTAGCCGCGCACGCTCTGGTTGTAGAAGACGCTGAAGAACGTGACGCCCATGAGCGCGAAGAAGACCAGGCCGATGGCGGCGACGGAGGCGGAGAACCGCCGGTTGCGGAAGTACGTGACGTCGAGGGCCGGATGGTCGCTGCGGGCCTCGTACACCACGAAGCCGGCAAGGACCGCCAGGCCGCCCAGGATCGTCGCCCACACCTCGGGCCGGGTGAAGTCGCCCAGCTGGCCGCCCTTGATGATGCCGTAGACCAGCACCGCCAGACCGACGATCGACAGCAGCACGCCGACCGGGTCGAGCCTGCCGGGTCTGGGGTCCTTGGAGTCGGGGACGATCGCCACCATCGCGACCATCGCGGCGACCACGATCGGCACATTGACCAGGAAGACCGAGCCCCACCAGAAGTGCTCCAGGAGAACGCCGCCGGCGATGGGGCCGGCGGCTATGGCGAAACCGACCACACCGGTCCAGATGCCGATCGCCTTGGCCTGCTCCTCGGGCTCGAAAACGTTCATGATGATCGCCAGGGTGGCGGGCAGGATGAAGGCACCGCCGAAGCCCATCACGGCACGGAAGGTGATGAGCTGCCCGGAGGAGTCCGACAGCGCGGACAGCACGGATCCCACACCGAACACGGCCATGCCGAAGAGCAGCACCTTCTTGCGGCCGAGCCGGTCACCCAGCAGACCCGCGGTGAAGAGCAGTCCGGCGAAGACCAGCGTGTAGGAATTGACCGCCCACTCCAGCTGGCTCTGGGTGGCGCCGAGTCCGGTGGGAGCAGGCTGGGCGATGGTCTTCATCGCCACGTTGAGGATCGAATTGTCCAGCATCACCACCAGGAGGCTGAACGCGAGCACGGCCAGGATGGCCCAGCGCCGGCGGTGGACCACCTCGGAAACCCTTGGTCGCCGGGCGGGCGGCACGGGTGGCGTGGACGGCACGGGTGTCGAGGACTCGGCGGGAGTGGGTGGTGATGCCACGAGGGGTCTCCAGTGCTGTCGATGGTTCTGCGATTGCCGGGCGGAGGCCGTCGGCCTCGGACGGCGAGAGGCAGCGCAAGGCCCCGCCTGACCTGCAGGTGGGCCCGCCGACGAAATAGATGTCGCAATCAGACTAAACACAAGATAAGATAGATGACAAGCGACAGTTATTTGAGGAGAGTGATCCCGTGGGCCGCGCGTCCAAGGCGCAAGCGCAGGAGAACCGGCAGTACGTCGTGGCCACCGCCTCCCGGATGTTCCGCGAGAAGGGCACCGCGGTCAGCATCGCCGACCTGATGAAGGCCTCCGGACTCACGCACGGCGCGTTCTACAAACAGTTCGCCTCCAAGGAGGACCTGGTCGACGAGGCCATCACCCACGCCTTCGAGGATCCGGCGGCACACTCGCCGGCCGGGCTGGAGGAGCCCGCCGGGGACCACGAAGCCGCCCGCCGCACGCTGATCGAGCGATACCTCTCGGCCTGGCACCGCGATCACGCCGGGGACGGCTGCCCCGTCTCCGGATTCGCCGCCGACCTGGGGCGCGAACCCGACCAGGCCGCCCGCTCCCAGCGCGTCTACATCAACGGGGTACGGAACCGAGCCGCCCGGCTGGCCACCGGCGACGACGACGGCATGGCCCAGCTCTGCACCATGGTCGGGGCCCTCGTCCTCGCCCGCGCCACGCGGGGCGACCCGATCTCCGAAGAACTGCTGCAGGCCGCACGCACGGCTCTCACCAAGAGCGGCTCCGGGCCGTACGACACGCGGCACCGCACGGACTGACCGAGGCCGGCTGACGGCGCGAGCCGCCGTCCGGGCCCGCAAGTCGACGCAGCCATGGACGAGATGAAGAGCGACGGCAGTTCCTGACGGCAACGTCAGCACACTGAACCGGTCCTGAGCCCCCCCCAGAACACTCGCCGTGCCCTGCCACGGGCTTGGTACCCCGGCGGCCCGTTCAGTTGGTAGAACTCCTAAAGCGGGTGTCGCAGGTTCGAATCCTGCCGGGGGCACAGGGAAAGGGCCAGCTCAGGAGGGTTTCCTCCCGGGCTGGCCCTTTGCCGTTTCCGATGCCGTGCCACTCGCGTGCCAGTACGTCCTGCCCCTGCCACTGCCCTATGGCACTTCCCCCGCCGTTCCTAGCATGTGGAGGTGGACGACATACAGGTTCCCGACTCCCTTGTGGCCCTGCAATCCGCTACCTACACAGCACGCGTGTCTATGGCTGACCATGTCCGAGCGAACGGGCCGGTCCGCGATTGGACCGACGGGACGCGGGCCGAGGCAGGCCGCCTTCAGCAGACACTCGAGTCGGCGGAGACCGCCCTTCGGGAAGCCTTCGAAGCGAGCGACCCGCTGCGCGTACACAGCAGACACGCCCTACGCCGATCCCTCGGGAGAGCAGCGGCCCCTCCTGCTCCCCTTCATTAAAGGCACGTTTCCCTTCCATCCCCCGGATCATCAAGCCCCGGCTCCGCGGTGCGATGGACTTCGAGGTTCGGGACCGGCCGGGGGCCGTTCACCTGCGGTGGGTGTGGGATTTGATCCCAAGGTGACTCGCGCCATGACGGTTTTCAAGATTGTCCCCTGGGCTCACCGCGGCAGATCGAGGTGCGCGAGCAGGCGCAGCACACCGGCAAGGTGATCGAGATCGTGCCACAGGGCGATCACGTCCTCGGGGCCTCGCCGTACAAGCGCCGCGATCTCGGCGACATCGTCGCCGACCTGTCCGCAGGCAAGCTGCGCTGTCGGCGTTTCACTCATGTCGAACGCGGCTGCAACGTCGAGGCTCCAGTAGTAATCCACGGGCAACTCGGAGAGGTCCAGCTCATGGCCGAACCGACGTTCCGCCTCGTCCAGGAGTACTGAACAGGCTCGCCGAAGATCGGCCAGCCTCAGCACATGCTCGCCCTGCGTCATACACGCGATGATCCAGGATCCCGCCGGCCGCGCCCTGCCCTGCACGCCATGGATGCGCCCACCCGGTTTGACGGCCCTCGGTCCGTCCCACTCTCGTGCCAGAACGAGCGGGGACCCACGGGGAACCAGGACACGGAGCGGGCCGTACGGCCGCGGAATCTCGTGCTCGTCCAACGCTGCCTCGTACCGCGCCAGCAGAGCATCGAGGTTCGCCAGCAGGAGGCCGGCGGAGTCCCGAGCTTCATCCAGGTCGCCTCGCTCGCATGCCTCCGCCACCTCGGCCACGTCACCGCGGAGGATGTGAAGGGAGTCGCCCTGCACCACGACCCCGGGAAACCGTCTACCCGGCATGCGAACCACGGCGTCGTTGCCGCCATCGGTGAACAACTCAGCCTCGATGCGCTCCATCGGCCCATCCAACCCGACATCCACGGCTGACATCAACGACGTTGGACGCAGGCGGCATTGAGCGAACGTCCGCGCTCCACCGATAGCACTGCGAGGGCGGTCCGGGGGCCGCGGGATCGAACTCCTAAAACGGGTGTCGCATGTTCGAATCCTGCCGGGGGCACACGGGCGAAGGCCCCGGGCCGATCTTGGTCCGGAGCCGGGTTCGAACCCAGTTCACCTCACCAGCGCGGCACGCGGAGACGGCTGCTGCTGTCAGCGCGTCAGGGCGTACAGCCCGACTGCCAAAAGGGCGACTCCCGCGATCCCGAAATAGATCCGCATGGTGGTAAGGCTTTTCCAGGGGGTTCCGTACCGGGTCCGCCGGGTGAACGATACGTCCGCCCAGTCCCACACCCACACGTCGACACCGCGGTAGCCGCATGCCACCGACATGAAAGCGCTGCCCGCGAGCAGCGCGAGCACACCACGAAGGACCAGCGGTGCCACCTTGCCCGACCCCCTCTGCCGACGTCACGTCGCGGCATTGTTGCAGGGGGCGCCGAGGACGCCCGCACCTGGTCCGCCGGAGCGGCCTGGGCAACGCGGCAGCGGCGTTTCGGCGCGGTGTCGGACCGGCATGTGATGTGTGACCATTGCCTTCATGTGGGGGATCGGGCGTCGTTCGGCGCACGGTGTGATGTCTGCCGCCGTGGTCGCAACAGTCGTGGCACTGACGGGATGCAGCGGGACTCCGGGGCCGGTCGGGAACCCTGATCCGGGGCATCGACGGCTCAAGGCGATTCACCCGGTGCTGTCCGTGGTGCCGTCGGGCGCACACGTCACGATGAAGCAGAGCTTCGAGCCGCGATGGGACTCGTGCGACGGAACAACGTCGACTTACGGTTGGAACGACGCGACCGTCGCTGTCGACTTCACTGGAGGCGGGTCCGCGCTTCACGTTGCCGCACATATACGGACCGCCATGCGGGATCTGGGCTGGACGTTCGACCAAAGCCCTCCCGCTCAGGGCGAGTTGACGTGGCACAAGAGGCTGGCCGGCGGTGGCCGGGCTTCGGCCCAACTACTCGGCGGGCCCGGTGTCGAGCCACCCGACTGGAGCCTGCAAGCGACAGCGCCGCCCGCTTCTCACCCGGTCAAGGGCTGCTGAACCCGGCCGGGAGTCGCACCAAAGCGGCTGCCGGATCGCCAAGTTCACACAGGCGGGCCTTTGACGTGCCCGTCTCGCGCAGACACTTCGCCTCCTCGACCAGGCCGAAGACCTCGGTCGCAAGGGTCCGGGCGGCGGGGCACCGTCCGTAGGCCCGCCTCGCCTCGAACTGCACCCAGGACAGGTGCGGGCCCTCGAGTTCGACGGCAGCACTCCGGACGGCGCCCCGTCACTTCCCGAGGTGTGGGGCAGGGCCGGTCCGGGAGGCGTTTCCTCCTGGACCGGCCCTCGGGTGTTCGTGGGCTTGACTCGTTCGCGGCTGAAGCCCCGGAGCTGTCCCGGCCGGTCAGCCCGCGGTTGCCGGGTCGGTGACTCTCAAGGTGACCGGGCCGCCGGGCATCGGCCGGCTGCCGCTGCCGGGCAGGCCGTAGCTCACGGTCTTGTACGCCTGGTCCTGGAGCCTGAAGCCGATGCTGTACACGCCGGGCGCGGTGCCCCGTGGCAGGGTGATGTACTCGTCGATCGGACCCGAGAAGGTGGTGGTCACACCGCCGGATTGAATCGGGGCGGCCTGCCCGGAGGCGTCGATCAGGTACAGGTCGATGCCGTTCACCCCGGCGGTGGAGGCGGACACGTCGATCGTCAGCTTGATCCACGTCTGGGTGTCGTTGGCCGCCATGGTGTCCGGGTTGATCGTGACCGCGTCCACCGTGGGCAGCACGGTGTCAGGGATGTTGGTCAGGGTGGCACCGATGTCCGGGGCACCCAGCGATGAACCGTAGACGGCCTGGTCCCCGTGACCGTCGGTGATGATCAGCCCGGTGAGCACGCAGCTGAACTGGCCTCGCGTCCCACGCACCGGCACGGTGATCGTGCCGTCCGCCTGGACGGTCGGAGTGGTGGACAGTTGGTCGCACCGATTGGCGTTGTTCCCCCAGTCCGTCAGCTGGACGGAGCTGATCCCGCCCAGGGCGCCGGAAGGCCGGAGCGAGAGCTGTGCGGTCTCGACGGGCGAGTGCCAGCTGTCGATCTGGCTCGGGGTGAACGCGAAGCCGGTCGCCGACAGCACACTGTCGGAGGTCACGTGCACCGCGGCTTCGGACAGCCCGGTGTAGGCGTGGGTGACTCCGGCGTTGCTGGTCAGGTCCACCTCGGTGACCTTCCAGTCGCCCTCAGGCAAGCCGGCCGGCAACGGCAGTGTCACGGCACAGTCGAGCACCTGTCGCTGTATCCAGCCGATGTAGCCGCAGCCCTGGTAGCCCTCGCTCCAGTCCCAGCCGATGGCGAAAGATCCACGGACTGTACGACCGTTCGGACCGGTGGCCACGACCGTTCCGCCGTACACGCCGGACTCGTTCTCCTGGCTGTCGAGCTGGTATCTCAGCGTGGCGCCTTGGCCCGGGGCTTCGTAGACGGTGGCCCGCGTCCCTTGCGCCAGGGCGATCCGGTCGAGGCTCGGGACGCCCTGGTCCACCGTGGTCCTGGCGATGAAGGTGCGCGGGAACAAGGACAGCCGGGGTGCGGTCCAGTCGATCGAGTCGCCGGCGCCGTCGCCGCCGTGGATCTTCTCGACCGCCCAGGTCGTCTTCTTCGTGGCTCCGTACTGCGGGACGGGGATGGTCCAGGTGTACGTGGCCGAGGCGGAGGTGGCACCGGCCTTGATGGTGACGTCGCCGGACGGTGACCCCTGGGAGTCGAAGCCGGCGGCGAGCTCGGTGCCCAAGTAGGCGCCGGTCCTCGCGTTCATCCGGCGTATGTGGATGTCGCCCCCGAAGCCGGAGGCGTCCGGATTGGACGAGGTCATGGTCCAGGTCAGTTCGATGGTGGCCGACCCCGAGGTGGCATCGACCGACCTGGCGCCGAACGACAGTGCCGAAACGCCCATCGCCGAAGAGGCACCCGCCGCCGTGTGGTGCCGCGCCGCGGCGACCCCGGGGCCCGCGCTCAGGATGCACGCGACTCCGGCCGCCGTCATCGACACGAGCAGGCGTCTGAGTCTGATCATTCCCTTCTCCTTCCAGATGCTGATGCGCGAGGCCACTACACACCAACTCCCCTGCTCCGACAACGCAGTTACTGGGCAGTTGTGCAAGGATCTCCGGCTCGGCGCCGGGCCATGCCATCACGCCGCACGGGGCTCGATCGGCGGACGCTTCCGTACTCCGGCGCCAGGACCCGCGAGCGCGAGGACGTCGCGGAACGGTCCTTCGATCCGCCGAGCTTCTCGGCCTCTCTTCAGGCGGTCGCTCGGGAATTCGAACCCTGCCGGGGTGCCGACCCGAACGGTGCTCAAGTTCACCATTCAGGAGATAAGCACCCTTAGAGGGCAATGTCTGATATGAGCGTCGGTGCTCCCCGCTCAGATGTATGCCGTCAAACTCACAGGTGAATCCTGGCCACCCAACAGGTAAAGTCCGACCACCTTCTTGAAAAAAGAACATCCAATATGCACCGGCTTCTTACCTTCGTGGTCTCCGATCCGAAGGTAAGAAGTCGACGCTCGAGGATGTTGAGTCGCCTGGAGCCCACGAAGTGTCAGCATCACCCGTGCTTGCTCGGCTGCGCACCGCAGCGGCACGCCTCCTCCTGCCCGCGGTGCTCGCCGTGTCGTTCGCCTTGCAGGCGGTAGGCGCCCTTCTCCCCAGCATCCCCCTGCTGGTGGCCTCCACCGCTCTCGGGCTCGCGGCCGACTTCGCCATGCACCGATGGCAGCGGCAGACCGCCGCCGCCCTCGGGAAGCTGCACGCGACCGTGTTCGTCCGCCAGGTCGTCCGTGACCTTCTCGTGGTGACCGGCCTGATCCGCATCGAGGACCAGGACTACGAGACGAAGTACCTGGCTCTCATCTGCGGTCTGCTGCTGTTCTACGCCCTGCACTTCGCGTGCCAGGCACTCGCGATCCTCGTACGCCGCAGCCGCACCCTGCCTGTGGTGACCCGGAACATCGACGCCTCGGCACTGCGGCTGAGCCCCGCTCCCCCGGCTCTGCTGACACAGCGCTCCGGGCAACGGCTCCTCATGTTCTCCCTGCCCTCGATGGCCGGCCTGCTGATCACGACGACGGGCGGCTCGGTCTTGTGGGCCGCCGCGGGAATCGCCGTGTCCGCCGCCTTCGCCGTGGTGGCCGTCGGCGCGCTGCTGCTGCGGCTGCTGCCGGGACGCAGGCCGCAGGGGAACGATCAGACGCTGGAGTGGTTCGAGGCATGGCTCGCGGAGTACCAGCCGACGGTGGGCATGTACTTCTCCGGCGGCACGAGCTCGGCGTACCAGGCGAACATGTGGCTGGAGCCGCTGGCCCGGCTGGAAGGCCGTCCGCTGATCGTGCTGCGTGAGCGCTTCATGGTGAAGCAGATCGCGTCCACCGACATCCCGATCGTGTGCCTGCCGAAGGTCGCCGACCTGATGAGGCTGGAGCAGTCCACGCTGAAGACGCTGATCCACCCCTCGAACTCCGGCAAGACCTCGCAGGTGCTGCGCATCCCCAGCATCAAGCACGCCTTCGTCAACCACGGCGAGAGCGACAAGCTGTCCAGCTGCAATCCGTACGCGAAGGCGTACGACGAGGTGTGGGTGGCGGGTCCGGCGGCGCGCGAGCGGTACGCCCTGGCGAGCGTGGGCATCGACGACAGGGACGTCGTGGAGATCGGACGCCCGCAGCTGGACAGGATCGAGCCGTACACCGGTGCGCCCGCGGGCTCGTACACCACGGTTCTCTACGCCCCCACCTGGGAAGGGTGGGACGGCAACCCGGGCAACACCTCGATCATCGAGGCCGGCGAGAACATCGTCCGCGCCCTGCTGGCCGACCCGAAGGTCCGGCTCCTTTACAAGCCGCACCCGCTGACCGGCTCGGTCGTCCCCTCGGCCGGAACCGCCAACGCCCGGATCCAGGAGATGATCCGCGCCGCGAGCGTTCTGCGCGCCACGGAGCACGCCGATGAGCGGCCGGCGCCCTCCGCGGCGGCGGAACTGGCCGGCCGGACCGCCGAACTGGACCGGCTGACCACGTCCTCGTTCCGGGCGAGCGCGGACGACGCGGAGCGGATGCTGCTCCAGACCGTCCCGGAACCCGGCCGGTCCGCGGCCGTGGCCACCGCCACCGCCGACTGGGAGGCCGCGCACTGGGCCTCGTTCCCCGCGTGGGAGCACCAGATCGTCGTCGGGGCGCGGCCGACCGTCTACGCCTGCTTCAACGTCGCCGATGTGCTGGTCAGCGATGTCTCCAGCGTCATCTCCGACTATCTGGCGAGCGAGAAGCCGTACGCCGTGGCGAACACCAGCGGCCTTTCCGAGCAGGATTTCCGCGACGCCTTCCCCACTGTCCGGGCGGGCGCCGTCCTCACTCCCGACGGCTCCGGCGTACCGGCCCTGCTGGAGGCGGTGCGGCACCCCGAGAAGGACCCCTACGCCGAGGCCCGCGCCGAGCTCAAACTGCATCTGCTGGGCCCGTCCGACCCGCCGTCCGTCGTTCGCTTCAACGACGCCGCCCGTGCCTTGTGCGCGGCGGCCGACGAGCGCCGGGCAGCCACGGCGCCGGGGACGCCCCCGGTTGTCCCGGCGGTACCGGCGGTCCCGGGACTCCCCGCGATCCCGAGCCAGCGGGACACCGGGGCGGCGCTGGACAGCGAGAGCGTCAGGAGCTGAGTCGCCAGGCGTGAACGAGGGTGTCTCATGGAGCCGCCGGTATCCGCAGCAGTCGGTGCGGATACCGGCGGCTCCGTGCGACACGGCTCCCCCGTTCGACACGACTCCGTGCGACCGGCTCCTCCATGGGACACGGCTCCGTGCAACACGGCTCCTTCGTGCGACACGGCTCCGTGCGACCGGCTCCTCCGTGTGACCGGCTCCCCGTAGGACACGGTCCCCCTGTACCGGAGTTCCTCCGGTGAGATCGCCTACGCCGGAGATCCTCCGGTGAGACCGTCCGGCCCGCCATGGCCTATTACTCAGCTGTGACGGCGAGCGCACAGCTCCGTCGCTCTGCGGCGGAAGACTTGTCTCATCGCGAGGGGGCGGCAGGCCGAGCGGACCGGCTCAGGTCCCGGGGGCGGCGGGCGGTTCCCTCGGGACTCTCAGCGCCGCGCCGTTCACATCTCAGGGGGAACCTCGATGTCCGCTCGTAATCGTCGGAGCACCGCAGCCGTCGTCACCGCGGGTGCCGCCGCGCTGCTCGCCCTGTGCGGCGCGGCCACCAACGCGATGGCCGCTCCGTCCTCCGCCGGTGGCGTCAAGGGCAGTGCCGCGATGGTCGCCGCGGCCTCGTCCGCGCACACTCTCACCGTGCCCAGGGGAGTGACCATCAGCGACGGCACGCGCCACGTGCTGGTCAACGGCAGGTCGATCGACTTCGGCACCGTCGTCCGGGACCTGGCCTGGAACCCCAGCGGCAGCAAGGCCGCGTTCGTCGACGGGCACGGCAACCTCGTCGTCTCCGACCCGGACGGCAGCCACCGCGTCACCGTCGCCGCCAACCCGGGCGGGCAGACCTGGTCCCACCCGACCTGGCAGGTGACCGCCGCCGACCGGTCGAACCAGATCCCCGCGAAGAACAACATCATCTTCTCGGCCAAGATCCACGGCAGCACCGTCCTGGAGAGCGTCAAGGCCACCAGCAACCACGGCAAGCCGGCCAAGATCAGCCTGAACGGCGAACCGGGAGAGGGCAACGTCCCCCAGACCGGCAACACCTGGCCGAACGTCGGCGGCAGCTACGGCACGGCCGTCTACGAGAACACCCACACCGGCGAGGTCTACATCCGCGACGACTACCTGCGCCAGCAGGGCGGCGCGCTGGTCAAGGGTTCCGAGCCCGCCCTCTCCCCCGACAACGAGGAAGTCGTCTTCGTCCGCTCCGTCCACGGGCACGACCACCTCTTCGTCGAGGACTTCGGCGGCTCCAGCAGCGTCGTCAAGGACGTCACCCCCGGCGCCACCACGGACTACACCGAGCCCGCCTGGTCGCCCAACGGCAGGACCATCGCCTTCCGCGCCCCGAGCGGTACCTACACCATCACGAAGACCGCCCACGGCTTCGGCACGCCCGTCAAGGTCTCCGCGCACACCGGGCTGCCCGCCTACCGCGGCTGACCGCCGCCCAACCGGCCGCCGGAGCGGGCGAGTTCGGCCTGGAGCTCCGGCAGGTGCTGGTCGGCCGTGTCATGCGGCAGGTACTCGACCACGTCGAGGAAGCGGAACAGGACCTGGGCCTTGGTGACGGCGAACTCGTAGTCGCCGTAGCCCACGACGGCACCCATCTCGCCACGAACGGCGCCCCGGACGACATGCGCGGTCATGTCGTCCGGGCTTTCCGCCGTCAGCCCCCGCCGTGCGTTGGGCCGCGCCAGATACGGGCAGACCATCGAGGCGTAGAGCATGCACGCGCGGTGCCCCGGAGCCTCCAGGGTCGCCGCCATGTTGCGGTACGGCCGCCCGGCGTCGAGCGCTTCGCGGATCGCCGCGCTCTCCGCCGCCCCGACCACCCGCCACACCGGCCCCCTGGACATCAGGGTGTCGCACACCGAACACAGCCGCTGCCGCGCGCACTCGGCGCTGCGCCCGTAGTCGGTGAGCGCGAACCGGGGCTCGTCGTCCTCCCACGGGGTGATGGCGGGTACGGGATAGCCGCGGCTGTCACGAGGCCGGGCCTCGACGGCCGCCGGCATGGGAACGGAATCGAATCGCACACCCCATGGTGAACCAGATGACCTCGGTGGCGTAACCGCAATTCCGTGCTCGAGCGGCGGAACGCTTCACGGCGTTCCGCACGCCACGGCAGCCGGGCACGCGATCCCGCCCGGATCGGACATTTGCCGCCGCCCGGCAGCGGCCGGGGCTCACGGCAGGCCGAGCGCCACAGCCCGATTGCCCGCCTTCACGCGTACGGAACCGTGTGCGCTCCTCGATACGCCTAGGCGGCGCCGGTGACGCCCGGGGCGATGTAGCGCCGGTGGAGCTGGTTGAAGGAGGTGTCGGGGGCGCCGGGGAGGCCGGCCTTCTGGATCGCGGGGGCGAGGCGTTCGGCGAAGAAGGTCTCGAACGCCTGCTGGGACTCCCAGACGTCGGTGACGTGCAGGCCCTGGGCGTCGAACCAGGCCACGTGCACCTGACCGCCGGCCCCCGGAATCTCCTCCCATTGGACGGCGTCCCGCACCGTGTCGTACTGCTCGGGTGTGGCTTCCGCCCAGTGCATCGACATCACGATTGCCATGTCCGGCCCCTTGCTGTTCGTAGTGGTGAAGCCGCTCTCGGACCAGCAAACATGCACTCGCCGCCGCTCACATCTCCACGACGGCCAAAGGCGTGCCCCTGCCGGTACCGGGCACCGGGATCGTTCCATCCGCCGAGCCGCGCCCGACAGAGCGCGCGGAGGCACACCGGCGCCTCCGAAAGCCCTCGTACGCTCGTGTCGGGCCCTCCACTCCCGGAGGGACGGGGTGGTGGTCGTGTCACCGGTGGCGCCTTTCGCCGCCGACCGCGCGGGAGGGGCTGATTCCTGTGAGCCGGAGGCGGTACGTCTCCAGGGGGGTGCCGGGTGGATACCGGATCTGGGACAACCGGGCACGCCGTTGGTGGGGCGACCTCTACGAGTTGTGCCCCGACGACCTCGTGACCGAGCTCAACGGCCCGTCCGACCACACACGGATCGTCGCCCTGATGAAGCGATACAGGGCGCAGAAGCGGTAGGGGCGGCGGCAGCCGGCCCTCACGTCGTGCTCGCACCATGTGGACGCCGCCCGGGGAGGCGCCCTGGTGGGCGGGGTCCCCGGGCGGGAGTGGGTGGTGGTCGGCTCGTCAGTACTGGTACACGTGGTCGGTTCCCGGGCCGCCTGACAGGGTGTCCGTGCCGGGGCCTCCGTGGAGGAGGTCGTTGCCGCTGTTGCCGTAGATCTTGTCGTTGCCGGAGCCGCCGTAGAGGCGGTCGTTGCCGCGGCCGCCCTGGATCAGGTCGGCGCCCGCGTTGCCGTAGATCGTGTCGTTGCCGTCGTCGCCGTAGAGGCTGTTGTCGTAGTCGACGTAACTGCCGTCGGCCTCGCTCACATCGCCGCTCAGGACGTCGTTGCCCGCGCCGCCGTGGCAGGTGTAGCCGCAGGAGGTGAGGGTGTCGTCGCCCGCGCCGCCGAACGCGCCCTCGCCGTAGACGCCGCCCCCGGACAGGTGGTCTTTGCCGTCCTGGCCGTAGAGGACGTCGCGGCCGTGGCCGGTGAGGGTGTCGTTGCCGGTCCCGCCGTAGATGCGGGAGTAGCCGACGTTGCCGGGGTCGACGGTCGCGCTGTCGTTGCCGTCCCCGAGGCTGACGATCAGGGTGTCGAGGTCGGAGGCCGAGGTGTTGGGCTCGGTGACCGTGCAGACCGCCTGGGTGGTGTCGCCCGAGGAGGGCCGGACACAGCCCGCACCGAGAGAGATCCTCACCGTGTCGTCGAACGTGTAGATGTAGTCGGCGAGTTGGGAGTCGGGGTCGGTCGCACCGAGGGCCCAGGAGATCTTCAGGTGGTTCGTCTGGCCCGCGGCTGCCGTGTAGTAGAGCTTCTGGCCGGTGGAGACCGCCGTGGCGCTCGCGGCGGTCGCGGCGCTCGCCGTCGGGGCCACGACCGCCGCGGACACGGCGGCCGTGGCGGCGACCAGCGCCAGCACGTTCGGAAGGACGGCGGTACGACGGTTGAACATGGTTCCCCCTCGGTGGGTTTCTGCGGCCCTGCGGACCCGGCGGGCCCGACGGGTCCGCCGTTCCGGGACTGTGGACGCCGGACGCAGGCGCCCAGGCATCCGGTTCGACACCGGTGGGGGACGGGGGGTTGTGACCCCGGTCGTACAACCTTCGCCGGTTCAGGGAGAGTTCACCTCGGGTTGTCGCCCCCTTGGCGCGGACGGCTCCGGGCGTTGGCTCTCCGGGAGCGGGTCGCGACGGCGTCGCAGCGAGGGAGCCAGGGCCAGCGTCACGACGACCGAGGCCGCGGCCATCACCGTCATCGCCGTCGCGGGCGAGGCGAGTTGGGCGATTCCGCCCGCCAGCGCCGCGCTCACGCCCTGCATGGTCAGCATGCCCGCCGTATGGAGCCCGAGAGCGTGGCCGCTGAGTTCGTCGGGGATGAGGGCCACCAGCCGTTCCTGCTGGATCAGGCTCGACCCGAAGCCGATCGAGGCGAGGGCGGCGAGAGCGGCGGCCACGGCCACGCCCGGACGCAGGACGAAGAGGAGGTACGGCGTCGCGAGCAGCAGCAGGAACGGGATGCCCAGGCGGGCACGGATCCGGGGCGGCAGCAGGCGTCCGGTCGTCACGTCCCCGGCGAACATGCCGAGGGCCGCGAAGGCGAACAGCACGCCGGCCCGGTCGGGCGCGTACGACACGAACAGCGATTCGCAGCCGACGACCAGGCCGTTCGGCACCCAGAGCAGGAGATAGAGGGTCCGGCGTTCCGGGGAGGAGAAGAGGCGGGCGTTCGTGCTCCAGGTCCGGGCGACGGACGGGCGGCCCAGGGCTCGGGGCGCCCGGGGTGTCAGGCCGAGCCGGGCGGTCAGGGCGGCCGCCAGGTACAGGCCGGCCGCGAGGAGGAGTGTGACGCGCGGGGAGAGCAGGGCCACGAGGACGCCACCGGTGGCGTATCCGGTGATCTGGGCGATCCCGCTCATCATGTTGAACACCGAACGCCCCAGCAGATAGCCCTCCTTGGCGAGGATCTCGGTCAGCAGGCCCCACAGGACCCCACCACCGAAGGACTGGATCAGACCGAGGAGCAGGAGCAGGACGAAGATGGTCCAGACGGGGAGACCGGGGATCGCCATGGCCGCCGTGCCCAGCCCGAACAGAAGCGCGATGCCCGCGACCGTCGCGCGCGGCGGCAGCCGGTCGGCGGCCGAGAGCATGGTGGCCGCGCCGACCATCTGGGCGAGCGAGGGGCCGAACATGCTCAGCGCCGTGAGCAGCGGTGAGCCGGTCGCCCGGTACACCAGGATGCCGAGGGCCAGACCGCTCACCGTGGAGGCGGCGGTTCTGAAGCAGGAGGACAGGAAGAGCGGGGTGAACTCCCGCGTGCGGAAGAGCTCGGAGTAGCTGCGCATCCGCGGAGTCTGTGGGGCAGCACGGACGGTCGATACTGTTTCGCGCAGACGCGAAACCTCCGGGGAAGGCCCGGCGGAGAGAGGGGGGAAGCGCATGGGCTGGTGGCAGGTGAACGCGGACACCCTCGCCGGAAGCCGTTTCGTGCTGTCGCCGCTCGCCGAGACGTTCGCCTGTCTGAAGCTGCTGCACGCGGACACCGCCACGCACCCCGGTGAACGCGCCTGGCTTGACGCCCACCTGCCGGCGTACCGCGCTCTGCTGGCCGCCGACCCGCTCACCGCGCCGCTCGTGCGCTGCGGGCTCGGGCGGGAGTGGATCGCCGACTTCCTGACCCCGCCCCCGTACGGCGACGAGACCTTCGGGACCGAGGTCGCCCGGATCCGGGACGTCCCGCCCGGCGACGCCCGCGGCCAGCTCGTCCGCGCGGTGGGCGGCCCGCTGCCCGCCGCCCTCGCGGACCGCGACGATCTGCCCGAGCGGGCCGCCGCGCTGCTCACCGCCGTGTGGGAGGAGTCCGTACGCCCCGACTGGGAGCGGCGGCGGCGGGTTCTGGAGGCCGATGTGGTGGCGCGGACCGCGCGGCTGGGCCAGGGCGGCTGGGCGGCGGCGCTGGACGGACTGCGGCCCGGGACCCGCTGGCTCGGCGACAACCGGCTCCAGGTCAACCTGCACGAGTATCCGCCGCGCGAGATCTCCGGCGCCCAGCTCGTCTTCGTCCCCGTCACACCGAAGGCCGGATGGGTGTCCTGGGAGGAGTCACGCCGCTACGCCGTGGTCTACCCGTGCTCGGGGGCGCTGGCCGACGCGGGGGCCGCGGTGGTGCCGGAGAGCCTCGGGGCACTGCTCGGGACGGCCCGGGCCGGAGTCCTGGTCCGCCTCGACTCGCCCCTGTCCACCAGTCAGCTGGTCGCCGTGACCGGGCAGGGGCTGGGGTCGGTCGGTCGCCATCTGCGGGTGCTGCTGGACGCGCGGCTCGTGGAGCGGCGGCGGGCCGGGCGGTCGGTGCTGTACTCGCGGACGGCGGCGGGTGAGGTGCTTGTCACAGCTCAGCGCCGGGGACGGAGCGGCCGGACCGGTGGGGCCGTCACCTACCGGAGTTAGCATCCGCTTATGACTACTGACAACACCTCTTCCTCTGTGCTCGACATCGAGATCGGATCCCTTCAGGGGGGCTCCGCCGGTCTGTCCCAGTACGCGGGCAAGGCCGTCCTCATCGTGAACGTGGCCTCCAAGTGCGGGCTGACCCCGCAGTACGCCGGTCTCGAGCGGCTGCACGCGCGCTACGCCGACCAGGGCTTCACCGTCCTCGGCGTGCCCTGCAACCAGTTCCTCGGCCAGGAGCCCGGCAGCTCCGAGGAGATCGCCGAGTTCTGCTCCGCGACCTACGGCGTGACCTTCCCGATGACCGAGAAGGTCGAGGTGAACGGTGACGCGCGGCACGGCCTGTACGAGCGTCTGGTGGGCACCGCCGACGCCGAGGGGCACTCCGGCGACATCCGCTGGAACTTCGAGAAGTTCCTGATCGGGCGGGACGGTACGGTCGTCGGCCGCTTCTCCCCGCAGACCGAGCCGGAGTCGGCCGAGCTCGTCTCCGCCGTCGAGAAGGCCGTCGCCTGACACCGGGCGGCCGTCGGCCGGCCCCCGGGACCCCCGCGGTCCGTTGACCTTGCCCCTGGGTCAAGGGGGAGCGTCCCTGTCACCGGGCGGAAGGCGCCCGGTGACGGAGGACGACCGGCGTGACGGGGAGGATGGCCGGGTGGACAAGGATCTGCTCACCATCGGCGCGTTCGCCTCGCGGGCGCGGCTCTCGGCGAAGGCGCTGCGGCTGTACGACCGGCTGGGGCTGCTGACCCCGGCGTACGTCGACGAGGTCAGCGGCTACCGCTACTACCGCGCCGAGCAGACCGAACGGGCCCGGCTCGTCGCGCTGCTGCGCCAGCTGGACATGCCGCTGGCCCGGATCGCGGACGTGGTGGAGGCGCGCGGCCCGGAAGCGGCCTCGCTGCTCGCCGCGTACTGGGACGGTGCCGAGGCTCGGTTCGCCTCGCAGCGGACGCTCGTCGGCTACCTCCGTGGACGTCTTTCCGGAAGGAGTTCCGAGATGTTCGAGAAGTTCGTCGTCGAGACCGCCGAGGTGCCCGAGCAGGTCGTGCTGACCGAGACACGGCACGTCCTCGCGCCCGAGCTGCCGGTCTGGATCCCCGGCTCACTGGGGCGGCTGGAGGCGGGGGCCCGGGAGGCCGGGGGCATCACGGGCCCGCCGTTCGTCGTGTACCACGCCGAGGTCGGCCTGGAGAGCGACGGTCCGGCCGAGGCGTGCGTGCCGGTCGCCGACGAGGCGGCCGCGAGGGCCTGGGCGGAGCGGCAGGGCCGGGCCACCGGGGCCGGGGTGCGGGTCGAGCCGGCCCGGAGCATCGCCTTCGTCCGGATCGGCAAGGCCCAGGTCGCCCACCCGCAGATCCTCGCCGCCTTCGAGGCGGTCGAGACCTGGGTCGGCGAGCGGGGGCTGTCCGTCGACGGCCCGTGCCGGGAGATCTACTTCGCCGACTGGGACGCGGCGGGCCCGGAGGACCCGGTGTGCGATGTCGCGTTCCCGGTGAGGTGACCCGGCTGGTCCGGCCGCACGACAGGCGACGTCACCGGTCCGAGCGCAAGGCCGGTGACTTGACCGGCCCCGCCGCACGACCGGTGACTTGACCGGCCCGGGCGCACGACAGGCGACGTCACCGGTCCGGGCGCACGACCGGTGACATGGCCGGTCCCGCCGCACGACCGGTGACTTGACCGGCCCGGGCGCACGACAGGCGACGTCACCGGTCCGGGCGCACGACCGGTGACATGGCCGGTCCCGCCGC